>JAEDGL010000228.1 GCA_016297535.1 Clostridia bacterium
ACTTGCCAGCCTTCTTCTTGCCGGCGATGGTGCGCTTGGGACCCTTGCGGGTGCGAGCATTGTTCTTGGTGTTCTGACCGCGAACGGGCAGGTTGCGGCGATGGCGGACGCCACGGTAGCAGCCGATTTCAACCAGACGCTTGATGTTCAGGCTGACTTCGCGACGCAGGTCGCCCTCGACCTTTACGTTGTGCTCGATGTAGTCACGGAGCTTGCTGACTTCGTTTTCGGTAAGATCCTTCACGCGGGTATCGGGGTTGATCTCAGTCGCGGCAAGGATTTCCTTGGACGTAGCCAGGCCGATGCCGAAGACGTAGGTCAGACCGATTTCCACACGCTTTTCTCTGGGCAGGTCAACGCCCGCAATACGTGCCATGTGTGGTACACCTCCATGTGATGTGCTCTCTTGAGCCGAGGGGTCCTTGTCGTTGATAGCGTCCGCGTAGAGTTGGGCGGAGCGCAGTCCAGACCCCCGCACGGCCTCCTGGGCCATGCTTTGTTAGCGTTGTTGAAGCGCATTGCCCGGCCCATGGTCACATATCCTTTGGGGGATACATGCAGCCGCCCATGGCTCCACGGCATACTCCAACCTGTACAGTATAACACACCCTCCGGCGGCTTGTAAACCACCATCTCCAATTTTTTTATCGCTTTTTTCCCCTTTTTTGTAGCCTGGATGTATGCTATACTGCTGATTGCATACAGGGCAGGTGAAAAGCGCATGGATCTGAGCAGGCTGTACCATCCCCTCACGGCAACGCCGTTTCAAAACGACCTTCTCTACCGGGAGGCCGCGCCTTCGCATGCCCTGCTGCGGCCGTGGATCCGCTGCCTGTGGGGCGGCGTGCCCCGTACCGGGCCCGGCGCGGGGGCGGTGATTCCGGATACCTGCTCGGATATCATCCTGCGCATCGGGCGGCAAGGCGGCCGCATCACGGCGGATTACTGCGCGCTTAACGACCGGCCCTTCTTTTCCTCCTGCCCGCCGGATCAAACCGTCGAGCTTTTCGCCGTCCGCTTTTATCCGTGGGCGGCGAGCCTGTTTGCGCAGGATTCGCTCAGGGACAGCCTGAACCGCCTGTACGACGCGCGGCAGCATTTTCCCGCGCTCGTGCGCGCCCTTACCCGCATCGTACTTGAAACGGATTCGTTTGATGAGCGCTGCAGCCGCGCGGAGGAAGCCCTGCTTTCCCTGCTCTCCGGCGTGCGCATCCGCCCGGAATGGATGAACGCCATGGCGGAGCTTGTGCAAAACGAGGGCTGCCTGCGCATGAGCGAGCTGGCCCTGCGCAGCCAGCTCAGCACCCGCCAGCTGGAGCGGCTGTTTCTGGAGCATACGGGCGCGTCCCCCAAAAAGCTCAGTGACCTTATCCGCTACCAGTGTGTGTGGCGCGATGCGGTCACCTCGCCGCGGTTTGATGTTCAGGACGCGGTGGAGCGCTACGGCTATGCCGATCAGTCCCACCTGCTGCGCCATTTCCGGCGTTTCCACGCAAGCACGCTCAGCCAGGCCGTGGCCAGCGCCCGTGCCGGTTTTGTTCTATCCGGCGGCCCATGCCCGTGATAGGCTGATGGCACCGCCTCACACGGCTTTTATCTGCAAAGGAGGTTTTCCCATGAACCCGGTTTTTGAAAAAGCCAGAGCCTTCCTGTACCGCAACGCCCGTCCGCTGGATCTTGCGCTGTTCCGGTATTTCTTTGAAAACGGCCCGCAGGAGGATGTCATGCGCGCGCTGGCCGCCTACCAGAACGGGGACGGCGGCTTTGGCCATGCGCTGGAGGCGGATAACTGGAACCCCAACTCCAACCCGCTGCACGGCAGCGTGGCCGTGGGCATACTGAACCAGATCGACTGGGCCGACGGCAATCACCCCATGATCCGCAGGCTGGTGGACTGGTTTGCCAGCGGCGCGTATTTCAACGGCGCAGGCTGGGAGCTGGTCATTCCCAGCAACAGCGATTATCCCCACGCCCCCTGGTGGCATCCCGAAAGCGAAAGCTCCTGCCACACCACCTACAACGGCACCGCGCAGATTGCGGGTTTCCTCATCCGCTTCGCGCCGCACGGCAGCCGGGGCTTTGATCTTGGCCTGCGCGTTGCCAGTGAGGCCGTGGCCGCCCTTGACCCGGACACCCTCGATTCCATGCACACCTGTGACAGCTATGTGCTCATGGCGCAGATCATTGAAAAGGCCGGCGCAACCGGGCTGATCGCCTTTGACCAGCTCATGGCCGGGCTGCACCGCTGCGTGCACCGGCTGATTGAAGCCGATCCTTCCAAATGGAACGCCTATGTCTGCAAGCCCTCCCAGTTCATCCGCAGCCGGGAAAGCGTATTTTATGCCGAAAACGCCGGAATCGCCCAGTACGAATGCGATTTTATCGAAAACACCCAGCTTGCCGACGGCTCGTGGGCCGTCACCTGGGATTGGCAGGCCTATCCCGAGGAATGGGCCATTGCCAAAAACTGGTGGAAGGGACAGCTGACGCTTCAGAATCTGCTGTATCTGAAGGGCATGGGCAGGCTGTAAACCGCCTGCCGCAGAGCGTCGAAAAAGCTCGCCAGAGGCGATCTTTTCCGACGGGGATGCACCATTTGCCTACTCGCCTACGGCTCGCCGG
>JAEDGL010000055.1 GCA_016297535.1 Clostridia bacterium
ACCACCTGCAGCAGACGGTCGTTGGGGATAACCACCAGCGTATCCACGCGCTGCTTGAGGTCGATCATGCCCATCTCGGCGTTCTTCATGCGCTGCTTGCCTTCAAACGCAAAGGGCTTGGTGACCACGGCGATGGTCAGGCAGTTCAAATCGCGGGCAATTTCGGCCACAATGGGGGCCGCGCCCGTGCCGGTGCCGCCACCCATACCGGCGGTAACAAACACCAGATCCGCACCCTTGATGGCAGCGGCGATTTCCTCGCGGCTTTCCTCGGCGGCACGACGGCCCACATCGGGCACGGCACCCGCGCCAAGGCCCTTGGTAAGCTTTTCACCGATCTGGATGGTGGTGCTGGCCTTGCTCATGGCCAGCGCCTGACGGTCGGTATTGATGGCGATAAAATCCACGCCCTTCAGTCCCGCATCCACCATGCGGTTGATGGCGTTGTTGCCTGCGCCGCCGCAGCCGATTACTTTGATGGTAGCAAAGCTCTGCTGGTCCTCAATCTGAAACTCAAGCATTGTTCAAACCTCCTGCTCTTTATCCAACTCCGCTGCAGACGGTCAGCCGCCCAGCAGACTCCTGAAGAAGTCCTTCACGCTGCCGGACACGCCGCTGGCGGGCGCGTTTCGGGACTCGATGGTATCCATAATCAAATCCAGCAAACCCATGGCGCTGGCATAGATGGGGCTGGAAAGCTTGTTGGTGCGCTTGACCGTTTCGCGCACGGGGCGTTCCAGCTTGGCGGAGAGATAGTCGCGGCCGCCGCGGTTGAGGCTGAGGCCGCCGCCGGTAAGATAAACGGCGGAGCGGTTGCCCAGCTTGATGCCGCTGTCAACCAGGCATTCCTGAATCATGTCGGCAATCTCGTCCACACGGGGCTCCAGCACCGCGGCCACCTGCTCCTGCGGATAGGTTTCCGTTTTGATGCCGTCGCCGGACACATCATAGGATTGCGAGATGGTGGATATTCCATACACATACTCGCGTTTGATCTGCTCGGCCGCCTCCAGCTGAATGTTAAGGCCCTCGGCAATATCCGCCGCAATGTGGCCGCCGCCGATGGGCAGCGTTTTCTGGAAGATGATCGCGTCGCCTTCCACAGCCATTACATCTGTTACCAGATAGCCAATGTCAATCAGGATTGCGGTACGATCGCGTTCTTCCTCCAGCAGGTAGAGCATGGCTTCGCCGGTGCAGCTGGAGAAAAAGCCGCTGACGGTGATGTTCATATCATGCAGGCGGGCCATCACATCATCCAGGAAGAAGGTATCCGCCACCACAAAGCTGACCAGCGCCTTAAGCTCCGTACCCTTCATACCCACAGGCTCCAGCGTCTTTTTGCCGCCGTCCACCATAAACCAGGCCGGGCTGCGGTGAATGACCACGCCGCGCACGGGAGAAAGCAGCTTGTCCGCCTCGGTAAAGATTTTTTCCACATGCTTGGGGCTTACGCGGGGATCGGCGCCCTGCACGGTTACGCTGGTTTCCACCGCGTACACGCGGGTAAACTCCCCCGGCACGCCCACGTTGATCTCGCGAATTTTTCGCTTGGCCTGTGTTTCCGCCTCGGTAATGGATTTCTGAATGGCGTCGTTCAGAAGGGCGGTGTCGTTCCACTCTCCGTCCAGGAAGCCCGCGTAGGGAGCCGTACCTGCGCCAATGATATCGCAGCGCCGGTTGCCGCTGTCCTCGGCCAAGAGCGTCACGATCTTGCTTGTGCCAAAATCAATGGCTGCGATGGTTGATTTCATAATAAAGCATTCCCCTGTTCATCAGGTATCAGCCGCCGGTTTTTGCCAACGGCGGGAAGGGCGCTTGCAAGACAAAGCACCCAAACTACCATTATTTATTGTAACCGTTTTGCCATCATTACGCAAGCATATTCCTGCTTTTTTTTCACGAATTTGGGAGTATACTTGTAAATCATTCCATCCGGCTAATGCTCGGGCATATACTTTGCTTCGTTTTCGCCGCTTGCCAGATCCGTTACATCCGCCACGTCCAGCACGCCGTCCACCTTGCCAAGCTGGCGCAAATAGCCCATGCAGGTTTTCACCGCGCCAATCTTGCCCTCCATCCATTGCGCGTCGCCCAGGCGGGCCGTCACGCCTTCGACCGTAACCAGGTAGATGTTCTCCGGATCCGCCAGGTTGATCTCCGACACCTGATCGGCATAGATCTGCTGCTCCAGCTCATACAAAACTGCCTGATACGCTTCCAGCTGGCGCATATCGCGCAGGCCAAGCGGCTGGCCTACCGTAACGCTGCTGGCCTTGAAGCCTGTAACCACCGGCAGGCCGGATGGCAGAATGGACGAATTTTCCATGTGCATCACCATTCCCTGCCCATCCAGCGTATACAGCATGCCCAGCCACTGCATGGTGGCAACCGTTTTGCGCTCCTCAACGTAGAGGTAGATGGTGGAAGGATACTCTTTTTGCATGCCCTTAAAGATCAGGGTATGATCCTCGGCCATACGCCTGGCCACATCCGTCTCCTCAATGTTGAGCATATTCTGTCCGCGCGCCAGTCCCGAGGCGATCACCACCTGCTGCGGGGTCTTTTCCTCGTTGCCGATCACATATACCGTTTCCAGACGAAAAATCGTCTGCTGGGCCACCACAACGCCAACCGTTACAAGGGTCAGAAGAACCAGAAAGCGGAAAAACAGGTGCGTTTTGCGCTGCGCATGCGCCTTTTGGGCACGCTGCAGCGCAGCCACAGTGGATGGCTGCTCCTCCTGCGGCTGACACTGGTATTGATACTCCCCGTAGGCCTCGAAGGCCGCCGGCTGCGGTTGCTGCTGTTCCGCCTGTCTTCTGCTGCGTTTGCTCACGTAGTTTTCCTCCCGGCGCTTTCTGCACCCGTATCCATCCGGCCGGCATCCGCTCCCAGAGCGCAGAGCATATCCTCCAGCCGTTCATATCCCCTGTCAATCAGTTCCGCATGCTCAATCACGGTTTCGCCCTCCGCCGCCAGCGCGGCAACGGCCAGCGCCGCGCCGCCGCGCAGGTCGCGGGCGGACACCCTTGCGCCATACAGCCTTTCTACGCCCTTGACCACGGCGGTACGCCCGTTTACCCAGATATTTGCGCCCATTCGGTTTAAATCGCCCGCATGGGTAAAGCGGTTTTCAAATACATTCTCCACAACCACCGAAGTTCCCTTCGCCATTGCTGCCAAAGCCAGCATTTGCACCTGCATATCCGTTGGAAAGCCCGGATGAGGCTGCGTTTGCAGCAGTTGGAAGGCATTGAGCCTGTCAGGCGCGTGCAGGCAGGCGGTTTGCTCCTTTTCGGTAATCACACAGCCCATCTCGCGCAGCTTGGCAAAAACGGCGCACAAATCCTGGCAGGGCGAATGGTGCAGCTGAATGCTGCCGCCCGTTGCCGCCGCGGCAGCCAGAAGCGTTCCCGCCACAATGCGGTCCGGCATGGGCTGGTACGCGATGCCATGCAGCTTTTTCACGCCCTCCACCACAATGGTGTGGGAGCCTGCGCCGTTTATGTTTGCACCCATGCGGCACAGAAAGTTCTGCAAATCCACAATTTCCGGCTCCCGCGCCACGTTGTGCAGCACCGTTCGCCCCCGTAGCAGGACAGCCGCCATCATCACGTTTTCCGTTGCGCCAACGCTTGGGTAATCAAAGTGAACGCTTCCCGCGCGCATGCGGCTTCCATCGCAGTAGATCATGCCGCCTTCCTCGCGGATTTCCACGCCCAGCTGTCTCAGCCCGCTCAGGTGAAGGTCGATGGGCCGAAGGCCGATTTCGCATCCGCCCGGAAAGGTGACCGCCGCCTTGCCAAAGCGTGCCAGAATCGGCCCCATCAGAAAGATGGACGAGCGGATTTTTTTGCTCAGCGCATCCGGCATTTCATAGCTGCATATTCCCTGTGGATCGATATGTATGCCGCCTTCCTGCCGCCATACGCGGCAGCCCAGCGTTTCCAGAATATCACCCATATAACCAATGTCGCTCAAAACCGGGCAGCCGGTAAGGATGGTTTCCTCCTCTGTAAGGATGGATGCGGCCATGATGGGCAAAACCGCATTTTTGGCGCTGTGTACCGTCCATTCGCCCGTCAGTCGTCTGCCGCCGCGAATTCGCAAGGCGTTCATCATTCCACCTCCGTCAAGCATTCCATGCAGCATCCTATGTCATGCCCGACCTTGTGTGAAAGAAAAGTTCATTGCTTCGCAGCCCGCGATACGCTGAGGATGATGCCCGTGGAGGCCATGAGCAGGGAGATGGAGGTGCCGCCCGCGCTAAAAAACGGCAGCGGCAGGCCGGTAGTGGGAATGACGCCTATGACAACCGCAATATTCAGCACGGCCTGTACAATGATCATCGCCGTAAGCCCCGCCGCCAGCAGGCAGCCATAGCGGTCCGGACAGCTAACGGCAATGCGCATGCCCGCAAATGCAAAGGCGACAAACAGTATCAGCACGATTGTGCAGCCGAACAGCCCAAAATCCTCGCCGACAATGGCAAAGATAAAGTCGCTCTCCGGGTAAGGCAGAAAGCTGAACTTCTGCCTGCCCTGGCCCAGGCCTCGCCCAAACAGGCCGCCGGAGCCGATGGCAATCAGCGATTGCGAGAGCTGGTAGCCCTCGTCGCTCATCTGGGCAAACGGATTGCGAAAGGATAGCAGCCGTTCGCGGCGGTATGGCTCCGTCCAGGCGTAGACCGCCCCAAGGCAGAAGCCCGCGATTCCCATAAAGGTCAGGTGTCCCCATTTTGCGCCGGCCAGAAGCATCATCAGCACCGCAACAATAACAATGCTGCCCGCGGTGGACAGATTGGGCTGCTCCAGAATCAGCAAAAACATGATGCCCGGCATAATCAAAAGCGGCACAATCCCTTTCCAGAAACGGTCTATCTGCCCAATCCGGTAGTGAAGCGTAGACGCCAGATACAGCACCGAAGCAATCTTGGCCACCTCGGAGGGCTGAAAGCTCATGCCCGCAATGTTGAGCCACCTGCGCGAGCCGTTCAGATACACACCCACCCCCGGAATAATCACCAGAATCAGCAGCACGTAGCTGCCTGCCAGCGCGCCCACCACCACGCGCGAATCCCGCCAGAAGGTGTAGGGAATGCGGCTGGTAACCAGCATCAGCACGCATCCAAGCCCAATGCCCACCAGCTGGCGCTTTACCTCCAGCAGTGCATCCCCCTGCCTGACAGCCTTATAATACGTGGCGCTAAACAGCGTCAGCAGCCCGCCCATCAGCAGCAGTGCAAGAATGGCAAGCAGTGTATGATCCACGCCCGCCCGGCGCTTTTTGAGAAACCGGCCGGTAGTCAACGGTTTTGGCGATATCAAAAAAGCCCCTCCCTTCATTTGGATACAGATGCGTTTTCTTTGGTATGCATCTCTTCCACGCAGGGAAGGGGCTTCCATGGTTTAGCTGAGACGGTTGACAATCTCCTTGAACACCACGCCGCGTTCCTCGTAATCCCGGAACATATCAAAGCTGGCGCAGGCCGGAGACAGCAGCACATTGCCTCCCGTAACAGCCAGTGCGCGGGCTTTATCCACCGCGTCCTGCATGCTGTAGGCGCGGGTAATGGCGGTGTAACCGGCCTCCTCCAGCTGTTCCCGGATCTGGCGGGCCGTTTCTCCCAGCAGCACGGCATGCGTAATCTGGCCGGAGGCGATCATTTCGCGGCAAAGCGGCATAAAGTCGGTATGCTTGTCATAGCCGCCCAGCAGGATCACCGTGGGCGCCTTCATGCTCTGCACAGCCTTGATGGTGGAATCCACATTGGTGCCCTTGGAATCGTTAATGTAGGTTACGCCCTGGAAGACGCGCACCTTTTCAATGCGGTGTTCAACGCCCGTAAAACTCATCAGCGTATGGCGGATGACCGGCGCGGGAACGCCCAGCGCGCAGGTCATGGCAGCGGCGGCCAGCGCGTTTTCCAGATTGTGCGGGCCAGGAATCAAAATCTGATCGACATCGCAGATCACCCGCCGCGCGCCCTTCCATTGCCATACGATTTTGCCATTTTCCACAAACGCGCCGTTTTCCACCGGTTGAGTGCGGCTGAAGAAAGCCACCTGCGCCTTCAGATCGTGCGCCATTTTCACCAGCTCAGGATCGTCCATGTTCAGCACCGCGAAATCCGCGGCCGTCTGGTTTTCAAAGATGCGCTTCTTCAGACGGATGTACTCATCCATGGTGCCGTGGCGGTTCAGGTGATCCTCGGTGATGTTGAGCAGCGCCGCAACGCGCGGGTGAAAGGTTTGCACGCTTTCCAGCTGGAAGCTGGAAACCTCGATCACCGTCATATCCTCCGCGCGGTCGTTGAGCGCCACGGCGGAAACCGGATAGCCGATATTGCCCGCCACATGGGTAATGCGGCCGGCGTTTTCAAAAATTTTGCCCACCAGCGTGGTGGTCGTGGTTTTGCCGTTGGTGCCGGAAATCGCCACATAAGGGCTTCTGAGCAGCGAGGCCGCCAGCTCCAGCTCGCCCACCATGGGAATGTTTCTTTCCTTTGCCGCAAGCACCACCGGCGCGGTGATGGGCACGCCGGGGCTGATTACAAGGCCATCCACCCCGTCAAGCAGCGCCACCGGATCCTCGCCCAGACGGAACTCGCAGTCAATTGCTTTAAGCCCGTCCAGATCGGTGCCAAAATCGCTTTCCTTTTTGCGGTCGTTCAAAACAGGCGTCGCGCCGTGCTTTTTCAAAAGCTCGGCCGCAGCGATGCCGCTGCGCGCCATACCTACCAGCAGAATTCTCTTTCCAGACAGTTCCATAATGTTCCTCCGCTATCAGATGGACAAAATCGCCAGCACGCAGAAGATGGCTTCCACAATGCCGTACATGCGCACAATCTGGTTTTCCGTCATGCCGCACAGCTCAAAGTGATGATGGATGGGCGACATTTTGAAGATCCGTTTGCCATGGGTAACCTTGAAATAAATTCGCTGGATAATCACGCTGAAGGAGGAAGCCAGCAGCGTGATGCACACAAAGATCATGTGGATGGGCATACGCATAAGCATTGCCATGCCCACAAACGCGCCGCCAATGAACATGCTGCCCGTATCCCCCATAAACACCATGGCAGGATAGCGGTTGAAGCGCAAAAAGCCGATGCAGCCGCCCACCAGCGCCATAGCAAAAATGGCCAGGTTCTGGTAATTGCCTGCAAGCCCTGCCGCTATCGCCCCGCTGCCGGATACGATGAGCGCGATGATCGCCCAGCTGGTGCTGCCCACCACCGTTACGGTGGAAAGCAATCCGTCCAGACCGTCCTGAAGGTTGGCGGAGTTAATCATAAAAATCATGGTGGCGCTCATCAGCGGCACATAGAAAACGCCCAGATCCCACTCCACATGGAAAAACGGAATGATCACCCGGGAGCCTACGTCGGGGTGCAGATAGCAGTACAGCGAAAACAGCACCGCCACCACCACCTGACCGATGATCTTCTGCCACCAGATCAGGCCCAGATTGCGCTTTTTGACCACCTTGATATAATCATCCACAAAGCCCACCAGCATACTGGCAAGCGACACAAAAAGGAGCGCAAGGGTAAAATCCGAAAAGCCGTACCACGCGCCGTGAAACACCAGCGCAACCACGCAGGTAACGGCGGCAAACATAAGCCCGCCCATGGTGGGCGTGCCCTGCTTGACCTGATGGCTCTTGGGCCCCAGCTCATACACCGACTGACCAAACTTGAGCCTGCGCAGCACCGGCAGCACCCGCGGGCCGATCAGCAGCATGGCAACAACGGAAACAATCAGAGACAGCATCAGCTTAAGCATTGTCTTTCCTCCTTGGTATGGTTACGCACGCATTTCTTCCAGCAGTTCCTGCACGACAACCTTTTCATCAAAGGGATGCTTGACGCCCATGATGTCCTGGTAGGTTTCGTTTCCCTTGCCGGCCAGGATGATCACATCGCCCTCGCGTCCCATGGCAAGCGCACGGCGGATGGCTTCGCGGCGGTTTTCAATCACCACATATTCGCCGTCGGTCTGTTTCATGCCTTCCTCCATGGCAGCAAGAATGAGCATGGGATCCTCGGTGCGGGGGTTGTCGCTGGTAAGGATGGTAAAGTCCGCCATGCGCCCCACAATCTCGCCCATGATGGGACGCTTGCCCCTGTCGCGGTCTCCCCCACAGCCCACCAGCGCAATCAGGCGGCTGCGCGTGAAGGCTCTGACCGTTTTCAGCACGTTTTCCAGTGCATCTGGGGAATGGGCGTAATCCAGGATAACCTTGTAGGGCGTGTGGGTATCCAGCACCTCCACACGGCCGGGCACATTGCGCACGCTTTCCAGACCCGCACGGATATCCTCCTTGTCGATGCCCATAATCATGGCCAAGGACGCGGCGGCCAGCGCGTTGTAAACGTTGAACATGCCGGTAAGGTGCATGGAGATAGCCATCTCCTCCAACCCGCGCAGACGGATCAGGAAGGATACGCCGTTTTCGGTAATCTCGATATCCCGGGCAAAAACATCGGCGTTGGCGCTGATGCCAAAGGTGAGATACGGCACCCGAAGATCCCGGCGGATGCTCTCGCTGGTTTCCTCGTCGGCGTTCAGGGCGGCATTCTGCACCGCGCCGCTCATAAAGAAGCTCTTTTTGGCCTCAAAGTAGCGCTCCATGGTGCCAAAGTAATCCAGATGATCCTGCGACAGGTTGGTATAGCAAGCCGCCTCAAACACCACGCCATCCAGACGGTGCATATCTACCGCGTGGGCGCTTACCTCCATGCTTACGGCTTCCACGCCCTCATCCACCATTTGCCGCAGGGTACGGTGCAGATCCACCGGGTCGGGGGTGGTCATGGAGCTTGGCAGGTGCTTGGTTCCAATCATGTTGCCGGTGGTGCCGATCAGGCCGGTTTTCATGCCTGCCTTTTCCAGAATGGCCTTCATGAGAAAGCTGGTGGTGGTTTTTCCCTTGGTGCCGCTTACGCCCACCATGCGCAGGCTGCGGCTTGGGTGGCCGTAAAAGGCGGATGCGATATGCGCCATGGCGCTGCGCACATTTTCCACCTTCACCTGCGCCAGGGGGCTATCCAGAAAGCGTTCCACAATCAGCGCGGTGCAACCGTGCTGCGCCACCTGATCGGCATAGTCATGCGCATCAAAGCGCATGCCGCTGATGCAGAAGAACAGGCCGTTTTGCACCGGCTCCTTGATACGGCTGTCGGTGACCAGCGCGCCGATCTCCATATCCAGATTGCCGCGCGTTCCCACAATGCCGGGAACCTCTGCCAGCAATTCCTTCAGTAACATAGGGATTCCTCCATCCTTTATGGATTGGGTAAATCAAAAGTAACCTTCACAATGGTTCCGCGGGCGGCGTAAGCCCCCGCCGCCGGCTCCTGGCGGATGGCCAGCCCGGAACCATCGATCTGCATTTCCAGCCCGCGCTGCCGCAGCAGCGTGGCCGCCTGTGCCAACGAATGGCCCAGCACATCCGGCACGCAGACCAGCTCCTCCGGCTCCGGCGGATTTTGCGTATAGGTATACAGCATCATCTGGCCTCCGACCACCAGCTTTGCTCCTGCGCTGGGCATTTGCGCGGTGACAACGCTGCCTGCGCCGTCGTCCAGCGCCTTGAAACCGGCCTGCGCCGCAAGCCTGCGGGCTTCGGCTACGGAGAGCCCCACCAGATCCGGAACCGCCGTTTCCACGCGTTCCTCATCGGAAATGGTTTTACAACCTAAATAAGGTAACACATCTGCAAGGATTTGTCCAGCAAAAGGCGCTGCAGTTGTGCCGCCATAATCAACCGGCGTATCCGCCTCGTCCACAATCACCAGCAGCGCAATGCGCGGATCATCCGCCGGGGCAAAGCCAAGGAACGAGCCGATGTGCACATCCGACACAATCCTGCCGTCCTTATACACCTGCGCCGTGCCGGTTTTGCCGCCCACCGCATAGCCGGCCACGGCGGCGTTTTTTGCGCCGCCTGCGCTTACCACCTTTTCCAGCAGGCTGCGCATGATGGCGCTGGTTTCCTCGCTGATGGGGTGGCTGACCACCCTTGGCTGCGTGCGGTACAGGACCGTTCCATCCGGCGAGACGGCCTCCTGAAGCAGGTAGGGCTGCATCAGCCTGCCGCCGTTGATAACGGCGCAGGCGGCCGTCAGCAGCTGGATGGGCGTAACGGCGATGCTTTGCCCAAAGCCGATGCGCGCCAGATCCACGTTTTTCACGTTCTTTTGGGCAATCAGGATGCCGCTTGCCTCGCCCTGCAGATCCACGCCCGTTTTGCTGCCCAGCCCAAACGCGCGCAGGTACTGATAAAAGCGCTCGGTTCCCAGCCTAAGCGCCAGCTCCACAAACACGGGATTGCAGCTGTTTTGCAGCCCCTGCGCCATGGTTTCGGCCTCGTGCGGCCGTCCCCAGCAGCGGATGGTATCGCCATCCACCTTGATTTTGGCCGAGCAGTAAAACGAATCCTCCGGCGTGGTTACGCCCGCATCCAGCGCTGCGGCGGCGGTGATGATTTTAAAGGTGGATCCGGGCTCGTAGGCGTCCGTAATCAGGCGGATACGCATCATCTGGTTAAGCGCGTCCACCTGCGCGCGGGGCGGATTGTTGGGATCGTAATCCGGCTTGGAGCACATGGCCAGGATCGCCCCGGTGTATGGGTCCATGGCAATCGCGTGCACGGCCTGTGCTCTATTGACCTCGTAGCACTCACGCATGGCTTTTTCGCAGACGGACTGGATGTTTGCGTCGATGGTCAGCCTCAGGTCGTTGCCGTTCTGGGGCTCGATATAGAGGTTCTGGCTGTCATAGATCGTCTGCGAACGCCCGTCCACGCTGCGAAGCGTTCGTCCCACCTCACCTTTGAGCAGCGTTTCATACTGCGCCTCCAATCCGGATTGCCCTACGCCGTCCACGTTGGTCAGTCCAAGCGTCTGCACCAGAAACGCATCCTTGAGGTATACACGGCGCACATCCTCATCAAACAAAAGCGCCTTGAGCTGCGTCTGTACGCTTTCGCTTCCCGATGCCTGCAGCTTTCGCAACTCATCAGCCTTTTCTCGCGAAACCTGACGCTTGAGCGTAACGGACGCTTTTCCCTTGTCCGACAGCTTTTGCGCAACGCTGTCCTCATCTAAATCCAAAATCGGACATATCGTTTGTGTGAACAAAGACATGTCCGATATCTTTCGTGGATCGGCGCTTACAATATAGGCCGTCGCGCTCATGACCAGCGTCTGCTCGTTGGTATCCAAAATGCTTCCTCTGCGGGCATACACGGTACCCTCCCGCGTCCATTGCCTTACGCCTCGCGCCGTCAAATCATCCGAAAGGGTGGTGGTAAGGTAGACAATGCGTAAAAACAGCAGGACAAACAGAAATACCAGCAGCATCAGCAGCGCAAAAACCCGCTTGCGGATGTGCAGCTCCGTCGGCATGGCATGCTCCCCCTTTTATGTGTGGTTACAGGGATGTATGCCTTTCGAAACGGACTTATGTATGTTTCGACCGTTTCCTGCCAAAGGAAACAAAATCAGTTGCCCGCGCTGGCAATAGCGGGAACCTGCGTAGCCTGTGCCGATGCCTCAATGGACTGCAGGGCGGGCTGACGCTTTTGCCCCGCCAGGGGGCGGGTATCCACCGCCGTAAGGTAAACAGCTTCTACCGCATCGGCGCGGATCATGCCAAGATTGCGCGCGGCATAATTGCCGATGGTGCTGATATCCCGCGCCTCCCGAAGCTGTTCGGACAGCATTTCGTTTTTGGCGGTACCCGCCTTGATGTCCCTGTCCAGCGCATTGATTTTGGTTTGACAGGCGGAAAGGGTACTGCGCTGATAGCCGATGGTAAACAGGCAGCCAAAAATCAGCGCAGAGCAAACAACCAGCGCGGTCAGCCAGGTAACGCGTACGCCGCCCTTTTTCATCTCGCGCTGCAGCGATTGCTTCAGCTTGCGGTCCTCCTGCTCTATGCGAATTTTCTCCAGGCGCTGGGCCTGCGTGCGGTGGCGGCGCACGCGATCCGGCCGAAGCTGGCCCGTATAGGGGTCCAGATCGCTGCCGGGGAGATGGACGCTTGCGGCCACGCTGATGCGGGAGGTTGGAACATAGCGCTCGCGCGGCTCACGCTGAAAGCTGTCATACATCGGCTGATACTGAGACATGTCCGTTTCCCCCTTGCTTTATTCGTTCATATCCGCAATTTCGTTGCGAATTTCCTCGTGATGCTCCTTGTAGAAGGTATCCTCCGCCAGACCGATGGCACCATCCACAATGCGGATGTGATCCAGCGCGCCGCTGATTTCCACATCCTTTGCCTCGCCCAGCACATACTGGCGAAGCTTTACCGGCAACAGCACGCGGCCCTGATTATCCGCCTGCATGCCGGGATAGCTGAACTTGGCCACATGATCCTGCTGCCGCTGCACGCTGGGCTTTCGGCGGTTGAGACGGAAAAGCTCCTCCACCATTTCTTCAAAGGCGGCGTCGGGATAGATGGCGATGGACTGGTCATCCAGCCCAACGGTAATGGTAAAGCTTTCGCCCAGATCTTTTCGGTACACAGTGGGGATGATGATTCGGCCCTTGGCATCGATCGAATGATCATAGCTGCCAAAAAAGCGGGGTTTCCGTGCCGGCCTGGGCATTTCGGCGCAAACGCTTTCCATGCGCTTCTCCTCATCCATGCCCTTCACCCGCTCCCTTTTGCCTCCACTTTGCACCCTTTTTTGGGTGTTGCAACCATTATACTCCACTTTTTTGCCGTGATCCATACCCCGCCGTTGCAATGATCTTCCAGTTTGAAACAAACGCAACACAGAATGGCTTTTGATCTGAGAACGCCTGTTCGTGTTTTTTGAAGCAATCAAAAAAACAGGCTCGCAAGTCCTTGAAACAAAAGGGCTTGCGAGCCTGAGAACACGCGTTCGCGAATAAAATATTACAATATTGTTAATAAAGTTTCATAAACTGTTCATTTCTCACTCTGAAATGATACAAACGGGATCGAATGCAAGCGCGTCACACGAGACCAGACGGTACTCGATTCCTTCGCGGATTCCTTCATAAGCGATCTTGATGCCCGCGCCATGCAAATGTCCGTAGACCACCCGCTGCACGGCATACTCCTGCAGCAGATCAGTAAAGGCAGTACCGATGCCATCCGAAAAAAGCGGCGGAAAATGAAGCATCACCGTCACATCGCTTCCGTCCAGTTTGCGCGCCTGATCCAGCGACATCCGAAGTCTCATCAGCTCGCGCCGGTACACTTTTTCATCCTGCTCGCTCAGTGCCTGCTGCGCCGTTGGAAAATTCCAGCCGCGGGTGCCGCAAAACACATGCTCGCCAAAGCGTATGGCATCGTTCTGGATGACATGCATATTTGGCGGCAACACGGCGCGCAGCCGGGTCAGGGAGCTCCACCAGTAATCGTGGTTTCCGCGCAGAAGCAGCTTGGTACCGGGCAGGCCGCCAATGGCGTTCAGGTCGTCCGCTGCCTCGCTCAGCTGCATGGCCCAGCTGATATCGCCGGGAATGAGCACGATATCATCCTGTGTGATCTTCCGCCGCCAGTTTGCGCTGATGGTTTCAAAATGGCGATCCCAATGACTGCCAAACACATCCATGGGCTTTTGCTCATGGCCGGGCAGATGGAGATCGCCGATTGCAAATACAGACATTCGTCCCTC
>JAEDGL010000056.1 GCA_016297535.1 Clostridia bacterium
TTCCGCCAGTTTCTGTCGGAAAAGATCGCGAAGCGAGCTTTTTCGACACGCTGAGGCCGCCCCGTTTGAGGCGGCCTGTTTTTTGCTGTTTTTCCTTTAGCGCGGGTCGGGCACGTCCTTCCAGTCGCGGCTCATCATGCGGTCGTATTCCTGCGGGGTAATGGTCAGGATGGTGCCGTGCTTGAAGCCGTAGGGAAAGGAAAACGCCGCATCGCTGCGCACAAACCGGCCGCTTTGCAGGCTGGGCGCCACAAAGGGCACATAGCCCTGCCCCGCCCCGCGCACGCCGTAGTAATCAATGAACAGGCACCAGCGGCCGTCCTCCAGCCGCACGGCGGTGGGCGCCTCGTAAAGCCCGGGCTGAATAACGCTCATGGCCTGGTCAAACGCGCTTACCCGCTCAAACGGGCCGGTTACATGGTCGCTTGCCAGCTCGATCATGGTTTCGGGGTTTTTCTCGCTTTTCACAAACAGGTAGTACCGGCCGTTTTCCTCGTACATGGCGCTGTCGATGCAGCCGCTGTCCTCCTTGCGGTACATAAGCGCAGGGGCGGAATAGGTGACAAAGTCCCTGGTGCGGCTGTAATAGATGGCCATGGGGCCAAAGCCGTTTTCGCGGTGGCAGGAGGACCAGTGCAGCACATAATCGTCATTTTCGGCGTCGTAGATGATATCCGGCGCCCACAGGCAGCCGAAATCCTCATTGCCCAGGGGGATCATCTCCTGCTCCGACCAGTTGACCAGATCATCCGACCACCAGTGCGCCAGATCCCTGCTGCCGTGCAGGTTGATATTGCGCCAGGAATGGTGGTACTTGCCGCGCATGCCGTAGCTGAGGCTGAGATCGGTGGCAAAAATGTGGATGCGCCCGGTTTTGCGGTCGCGGATCACGGTCATGTCCCGCACGCCGTGATCGCCGTAGTACGCCCACAGCACGGGCTGCCCGCCGTTGAGGGCGTGCCACTCAAAGCCGTCCCGGCTCAGGGCAAAGTACACCTGCTCGCCCTCGGGCGAGGTGGATTCGCGAAAGTGAACAAACAGATAGTTCTGCATCCTCATGCGCTCCTTCCCGGCCCTATTCGCCGCTTTCCTGCTGCTGCATGGCCGCAAACAGCTTGCCCAGATAAATTTTGAGGGCGGCGGTAATAATCACGTTTCGCAGCATGATCTTTTCATCGCTGCTGTCCTGACCGATGGGCTCCAGCTCCTCCCTCTGGCCGAGGGTATAGGCCAGCACGTTTTCCAGCTCGGTACAGAAGTAATCGTAGGATACCTGCGCGGTGTAGGTGCGCTTTTGCAGGCTGATGATCAGGCGGATCTCATCCATGGAAAGCACGGTTTTGACCACGGCAATAAAGATGAGGTAGGCCACCTGCTCGCGGCTGTACTGCTTTTTGTGCGGATTGGCCACCAGATCGCGCTTGACATAGTTGCTTACCATGGAGGAGGTGATGGCCTCCTGCGTAAGCGGGGACAGGCACTCGTTAATGTATTTCACGGTCTGTTCCAGATACAGCCCCACATTGGGGATTTCGTGAAAGCGCGGCAGGCGCATACCGGCAACGGACATTGAGAGCTGGTCTTTGATTTCCTGATCCATTGTCATCCCTCCGTGAAGCATTATAGCTATCACGGTTCTAAAAGTCAATCGGTTCTTCTGACCGGTTCCACAGGAACCGGTCAGAAGAAGCCCGGATGATTATTCCACCATGCGCCCGTCGGTGGAGATGGTCAGCACCTGCCAGGGCAGATGCTTGCCGCTTGCCTTGATGGCCTGCTTTACGGCCTGCTCAAGGCCGCCGCAGCAGGGCACCTCCATGCGCACGCAGGTGACGGACTGGATCCGGTTGCCGGCAAGGATGGCGGAAAGCTTTTCGGCGTAATCCACACCGTCCAGCTTGGGGCAGCCCACAAGAACGATGCGGTCCCTGATCAGCTCGTTGTGAAAATTTCCGTAGGCGTAGGCGGTGCAATCCGCGGCCACCAGCAGATGCGCACCGTCAAAATAGGGCGCGTTCACCGGCGCCAGCTTGATTTGCACCGGCCACTGGCGCAGGCGGGAGGGGTTGGCGGACGGCTGGGAGCATTCGGGCGCTTCCTCGCGGCGGATGGCTTTGGCCATGCTGCCGGGGCAGCCGCAGGGCAGAGGCTTCTGCGCCTGTTTTTTGGCAGCCTGCACCGCCTGCTCATCATAGGGCTGGGCCTGACGCTGCTCAAAGCTAATCGCACCGGCGGGACAGGCGGGCAGACAATCGCCCAGGCCGTCGCAGTAATCCTCGCGCAAAAGGGTGGCCTTGCCGTCCACCAGGCCAATGGCTCCTTCATGACAGGCCTGTACGCACAGGCCGCAGCCGTCGCATTTGTTCTGATCGATTTTGATGATCCTGCGAATCATCTTCATTCCTCCTGATCAATATGAATGATGGGTTATTGCGTTTCGCAGGATGATTATCGTACAATTGGACTGAAAAGTCGGTGGTTTTTCCAACGGAAATGAGGGATTCAATGGAACGCTATCTTCATGCAATTCAAAAAAGCAGTCTTTTTGCCGGGCTGGACGAGCCTGAAACCGGCGCGATGCTTGACTGTCTGGGCGCCACGCTGAAAAGCTACCCCAGGGGCGCCTGCGTGCTTGCGCAGGGGGAGACGGTTACCCGCCTGATGGTGCTTGCGCAGGGGCGGCTGCATATTCAAAGGGATGATTACTGGGGCAACCGCAGCATTGTCAGCGAAATTCTGCCCGGCGAAATGTTTGGCGAGGCCTATCTGACGCCCGGCAGCGGCGCGCTGATGAACGACGTGATGGCTGTGGAAAGCAGCACGGTATGCTTTTTGGACGCGACGCCCCTTTTGAGCGCGCAACCGCCCGCATGCCGGTTTCACTGGCTTGCAGCGCGCAATCTGCTGTTTGTTCTGTCCGAAAAAAACCGCCGTCTGGTGGGCCGGCTGGGCATTGCCACCCGACGCACCACGCGCGACAGGCTGATTGCCTTTTTATCCGATCAGGCCAGGCGGCAGGGCAGCTCTGCCTTTGAGATTACCTTCAACCGCCAGCAGCTGGCGGATTATCTGTGCGTGGACCGCAGCGCCATGTCCCACGAGCTGTGCAAAATGCGCGACGAGGGGCTGCTGCGCTTTCACAAAAACCATTTTGAGCTTTTTTCGGCCCCGCAGGAAGAATAAAGGCTACAGGCTGTCGATAAACCCTCTGGGAGGTGTCGGAGGGCCGCAGCCCTACGACTCTTGTTCCGAGCCCAGCGACATGTGCGCTGGGCTCGGGAGCCTTGCGCAGCAAGGCTTTCCTTACACCATTTGCCGCCCGGCGAGCCGTAGGCGAGTAGGCAAATGGTGCACTCCCGGCGGAAAAGATCGCCGTAGGCGAGCTTTTTCGACGCTCTGTAAAGGCTATTCCCAGCCTGCCCGCAGCAGCTCCTTGCCCCGTTTTTCCCAGCGCGAAACCTGGGGCTGGCCCACGCCCAGGCGGCGGGCGATCTCTGCCTGGGGCACGCCCAGCACGCAGCGCAGCCACAGCACCTGCGTGTAGGGACGGGGCAGGCTGCGGATGGCGTCCCTGAGCAGCACCCAGTCCTCAAAGCCATCCTCCGCCCCGGCGTCGGCCCAGTCCGGGTTGCTTTGGGCGCACAGCATGCGCTCGCGGGCGGCAAGCATTTCGCCAAGGCGCTGGGCATCCACCCCCACGCCCTGCGCCAGCTCGGCAATGGTTGGCTCGCGCCCGTTGCTGCGGCAGAACGCCTCGCGCCAGCGCTGGGCGGCGCCAAGAATGCGCAGCTCGCTCCGCGGCACATGCATGGGCTGGGCGCGGCGGCACAGCTCGCGCAGCGCGCCCAGCACCACCGGCACGGCGTAGGTGGAAAAACGCACGCCGCGGCTTTCATCAAACCGCGAGGCCGCCCACAAAAGCGCCGCCTCCGCCTCGCCGATCAGCTCCTCCATGGGCACGCCCCGCCCCTGAAACCTGCGGGCGCAGTACACTGCCATGCCGTAATGCTCCCGATCAGCCGATTTCATCCAGCACACGCTCCCGGTGCAGGGCCACCTCACCCGTAATGCGCTTGCGCATCAGCACGGTGGTGCCCTTGCCAACGGCGCTGCTTACCTCCACCGCGTCCATAAAGGTCTGCATTACGCAAAAGCCCATGCCGCTGCGCTCCGTGCCGTCGCCGGTGGAATAAAAGGGAAGCATGGCCGTTGCCACATCCTCGATGCCGCAGCCCGTATCGCTGATGGATACGGTGAGGATATGCCCGTCATCGTAGCTGGCCTGCACGGTAACCAGCCCGTCCTCGCGGCCCGCATAGCCGTGCACAATGGCGTTGGTTACGGCCTCCGACACGGCGGTTTTGATATCGGCCATCTCCGGCAGCGTGGGGTTAAGCTGCACCACAAACGCCGCGATGGCCACGCGCGCAAACGCCTCGTTCTGCGCCCGCGAAAGAAAGGTAAGCTCCATCCGGTTGAGCATTACACCCGTCCTCCTTTTTCATCCTTCTCTATTCCTATCACCCGCTGCAGGCCGGATAGCCGAAACAGCTTTTCCACCTGCGGCTGCATGTTTTTTACGCTCAGGGTGCCTCCCCGCGCCTGCAGGGTGCGCAGCCTTCCCAGCAGCACCCCAATGCCGGACGAATCCATAAACGTAAGGTTTTCCAGGTCCAGCACCACATCCGTAATGGCCGGATCGCGGATCACATCGTCCAGCATGCGGCGTATCTGCGGCGCGGCAAAATGATCCAGCTCCCCCGCGATGACCACCGTCACGGCCTCGCCGAACGGTTTGTACTGCAGCATGATATCCTCCTCCTCCCAGTTGGTGTGATAAAAATTCGTGTATCCGTCAATTTGATCCTTTGCCGAAAAGGGGAAAGTTATGCAAGGTTTTGTCGCAGTGGCGCGCGGTTGCGTTCACCTGCGGGATATGATATAATGAATAATTGACCAAATCTGTATTTTTACTGGAGGGACACAACCGTGAAACGCCTTTTGTGTATGATTCTGGCGCTGTGGATGCTGCTGTCCGGCGCCGCTCTGGCACAGGAAAAGCTGGTGCTGCCCGTGCCGGAGGCGGGCGATATCGTGGTGATCGGCAGCTATGAGCAGGACAACAATCTGGAAAACGGCCCCGAGCCGCTGGAATGGATTGTGCTGGAGGTGCAGCCCGGCAAGGCCTGGCTGATGACCAAATACTGCATCGATCAGGCCATCTTCTATCCGCAGCGCGTGTCCATGTACTGGGGCGCGAGCGATCTGCGCAAGTGGCTTAACGGCGATTTTATTTCCGAAACCTTTACCCCCGCCGAGCAGGATGTGATTTTGACCACGGTGGTGAAAAACGATAATCCCCATGGCGTAAAGGGCGCGGGCGCGGATACCGAGGACCGCGTCTATCTGCTGAGCAAGTCCGAGGTGCTTCACTTTATGCCCGAATGCCCCGACCGCGTGGCCTACCCCACCGAGTATGCCAAAACCAAGGGCATCACCCTGAGCAAGGAAACCGGCAGCTGCCGCTGGTGGACGCGCACGCCCGGCGCGCGCGTAATGGATATGTGCGGCATGCGCCTGGACGGACGCATCAGCGCCTACGGCATGCAGGATGTGGACTGGCCGACCAACACCATCCGCCCCGTGATGTGGGTGCGCGTGGGTGAATGATGGAAAGGATGGAACAACCGATGAATCAAACCCTGCTTTCACGCTTTGCCGCGCTGCTTGCGGCGCTTGTGCTGTGCTGCGGCTGCGCCGTGGCCCAGTCCGCCCCCTTTGCGCCCATCTACGAGGTGCCCGGCGCGCCTCAGCTTACCGATGACGGCTTTGTGCCAGACGACAGCCAGGAAGCCTACTACCTGCTGTTTGATAACGAGGCCGGCGAGTGGGCCTATATCGACCACGAGATGTTCATCCACATCAAGCGCTTTAACGGCGTTGTGGAGCGCGACCGCACCCTGATCTGGTACGAGACCGAGGTAAAGGTAAAGCCCGGCGTCAAATTTGTTACCCAGCACGCCAACCCCGAGGCCATCGGCCGCCGCTTTATGTGGGCGCAGGATCTGGCCACGCAGCTGAACAGCATTCTGGCCATCAGCGATGATTTTTACGGCTTCCGCGTGTATGCCAAGCGCAAACCCGGCGTGATCATCCAGAACGGCCAGATTCTGGCGGATGATTCCCTCAAGCAGCCGCACTGGTCGCTGCCCACCTACGACCTGATCGCCTATTTCTCCGACGGCAGCATGAAAACCTATCTGGCCGGCAGCATCGGTGCGCAGGAGCTGCTTGCCCAGGGCGCTACCGATACCTGGTGCTTTGGCCCCGTGCTGCTCAGCGAGGGGCAGATTGGCCAGCAGGTGCTGGACAAGCAGTTTGAGTACATCAACCCCCGCATGACCCTGGGCATGATCGAGCCCAACCATTACTTTATCATGACCGTGGAGGGCCGTCACCGCAACTCCGACGGCGTGGGGCTGATCTGGGTGGCCGAGCAGATGCGCGACCACGGCTGCACCGAGGCGCTCAACCTGGATGGCGGCAACTCCATCAAGCTGGTTTTTATGGGCCAGATTCTCAATTCCCAGCGCCACTACAACGAGAAAAACGACCGCACCGTTACCAGCCTGATTACGCTGGGCACCTTCCCGCTGGATACGCTGGATCTGGGAGACAAGTAAATGAAAAAGATCTGCATGGTTCTTTCCCTTCTTCTTTTGATGCTGCCGGCGCTGGGCGCCCCTGCTGAACAGACCGACCCCGCCCAGGCCTATGAGGCCGCCATGGCCCTGTATCAGGCCGGGGAATACGATCAGGCCATTACCGCCTTCGAGGCGCTTGGCTCCTACAGGGACAGCGCCAAAATGCTTGCCAACAGCAAATGGTACGACAAGGAGCAGCGCTACGCCAACGCCAGGGCCCTGTACAAGGCCGAGCGCTA
This sequence comes from Clostridia bacterium, assembly GCA_016297535.1. Taxonomy (GTDB): domain Bacteria; phylum Bacillota; class Clostridia; order Christensenellales; family Aristaeellaceae; genus Limiplasma. The sequence goes on from JAEDGL010000056.1 coordinate 6,944, forward strand.
CGAGGAGGCGCAGGCCCTGTTTGCGGAGCTGGGCAGCTTTGAGGAAAGCAAAAAATACGCTGCCAAGTGCGCATCCGCCATTCAGGCGCGCACCTATGCGCAGGCCAACAGCCTGTACGAGGCGGACGCGCTGGAAGAGGCGCTGGAGATGTACCAAAGCCTTGGCAAATACCAGAAAAGCGAAAGCCGCGTCCGGGAGATTACGGATCTGCTTGCAGCCCGCGAGCAGGCCGCCCACGAGCAGCAATGCTACCAGCAGGCCCTGCAGGCAAAGGCCGAGGGCCGTCTGGAGCAGGCGCGCGATCTGCTGATTGAAAGCGGCGATACGCTGGACGCCACCGATCAGCTCTATCAGATTCTGGAAGAGCTGGCGCCCGCGCAGGTGTACCAGCGCGCCCTGGCCGATCTCAGCCGCGGCCAGCTGGAGGACGCCGTTACCCGCTTTGAAACCCTGGGCGATTACGGGGATTCCCCCGCCCAGGCCGCCCTGGCCCGTGAGGCGCTGCTTGCCAGGCGCTATCAGGAGGCGCAGGCCGAGGAGGATCCCAACCGCGCCATGGCCCTTTTCCTGGCTTTGGGTTCCTATCAGGACAGCGCCGCGCGCGCCGAGGCGCTCAGGACCGATACCGGCATTCTGGGCCTGTACGCCGCCGCCGAGGCTCTGCGCCGGGAAAACCGCCCCGCCGAAGCCGCGCAGGCCTACGCCCTGTGCGAGGGGTATAAAGACAGCGCCCAGCAGGCCCGGCAAATGGAAAAGGATGCGGAAAGCAGCGCCCGGTTTGAGCAGGCCCATATCCTGACCGAGCTGTGGCGGCTGGACGAGGCCAACGCCATTTACCAGGCGCTGGGCAATTACAGCTATGCCAGCCGCATGGGCATCCAGCGCATCAGCACGGGGCATTTACGGGACGACGCCACCACCCCCCTGTCCGAAACCTTCACTGCGCCGGACGGCACCACCCACCGCTACCGCATCTACAAGGGCGTACCCCGCTGGATCGAGGCCAAGGCCTTCTGCCGCGCGCTGGGCGGTCATCTGGCCACGCTGACCTCCGAGCAGGAAAACCGGTTTGTGCATCAGTTTATGATGGACAACGGCTTCAAAACCGCCTTCTTCGGCCTGGAGGATGAGGAGCGTGACCACACCTGGGAATGGGTTACCGGCGAGCCCGTGGAATACACCAACTGGAACCGCGGCGAGCCCAGCTACAGCCCCCGCGAACGCTATGGCATGTATTTTTACAAGCACCTCAGCGGCACCTGGAACGACTCGCACTTTTACGAGCATGCAGAAACGGATCCCGGCTGCAGCTTTATCTGCGAATGGGACGATTAAAGGAACAAAATGATGCTGTTTGAAATTGGCGTTACCCATCCCCTTGCCAGCGGGCTGACCCTGCTTGCCGGCGCCGTGTGCGCGCTGGGGCTTGGCTGGCTGCGCGCACGAAAGGCCGGCTTTGCACCCGCAAGGCTGGCGCTGTGTACGGTGCTTGCGCCGCTGTGCGCGGCGTTTGTCAGCCATCTGCTGTACTGCCTTGTCAGCCTGCCGGAGGTTTTGTACAGCCATACGCCCGGCTTCTGGCTTGCCTTCTGGCAAAACGGGCAGATGATGTACGGCGGCCTGCTGGGCGTTGTTCTGGCGCTACTGCTTGCGGGCGGCCGGAAGGCGCTGCGGCTGATGGATGCGTACGCGCCCTCCGCCGCGCTGATGCTTGCCTTTGCCCGCGTGGCCGAGGGCCTTTGCGGCCAGGGCTACGGCGAATACTGGTATGCTGAAAGCCTGCTTCCCTGCCGTTTTCCCCTCATGGTCTACGATCCCTATTACGAGGGCTGGGCATGGGCGCTGTTTATGGCGGAAGCGGCGATCGCCGTTTTGCTGTTTCTGGTGCTCATTACCCGAAAGCCCGCCTTTGAAGGCGACCATATGCTGCTGCTCTGGGGGCTGTACGCCAGCGCGCAGATCGTGCTGGAAAGCCTGCGCCGCGATGAGTTCCTGCGCTGGGGCTTTGTGCGCGTGGAGGAGGTAGCCAGCGCGGTGGTCATTCTGGCCGTGCTCATTCTGCTCTGGGTGCGGTCCGGCCGGGGGCAAACCATGCGCAAGGCGCTATGCGTAACGGTTTTTCTGGCCATGGTGGTCTGGTGCCTGCTACTGGAATTTGCCACCGAGGGCCGCATTTCGTTTTTAACCATGCTGGAGGTATGGCAATGCTACGCGCTGATGGCCGCAGCCTGCGCGGTCAACGCGCTGTGCGTGCTGGCCATGCGCCGGCTGTGCATCCGCCGATAAGGAGAACCCGAATATGAAAAAGCTTTTCTGTTTCCTGTTTACGCTGCTGCTTCCCCTGGCCTGCGGCGCGGCCGAAGCCCTTCCCCAGCTGGTGAAGGTGGATTTTCCGCCCATCGAATACACGGCCCCGGAAAACCCCACCCAGAGCTATCCCGCCTCCAAGGCCCATTTTAGCGAGGATGGCCTGCACTACCATGATGATTCGCTGGATGTGCAGCTGCACAAAATCAGCGTATACGACACCACGGCCACCGTAGCCTTTGTGCAGATTGCGCACCCCGATCAGCTGCGCACCCAGCAGGCCAAGCCCTATCCCTCCAAAACCACCGCCCGCATCGATACCATCGCCAAGCCTGTTCACAGCGTGTTTGCGGTTAACGCGGACTGGTTTACCTACCACAGCGACGGCATTGTGTACCGCAACGGCCAGCTGCTGCGCAACCGCGATATGCCGCAGGATGACGGGCTGGCCATCGATATCAACGGCGATTTCCACATCGTAAGCCCCATGACGCAGGCGGAATACGCAAAGCTTACCGTGCCCATTGCGCACTCCTTCGCCTTTGGCCCCACGCTGGTTCAAAACGGCCAGGTGCAGGAGATTGTGGGCCGCAGGGTTACCTACCGCCAGCGCATGGCGCTGGGGCAGGTGGATACATTAAGCTACGTGTTTGTAGCGGTGGAAGGCACCAACGAGGAGGATTCGGGGGGCGTAAGCATGCCCCAGCTGGCGCAGCTGATGGCCGATTTGGGCGCACACACCGCCTACAATCTGGACGGCGGCCAATCCGCCTCCATGCTGATGGGCAATACCAAGGTAAACGGCGAGCCCAAAACCATGCGCGCCATTGGCGACATCATTTACTTTACCACCGCCATCGCACCTGAGGAATAATTCTTTCCAACGCGCTCCATGGGGCCAAAGCCCTGACGGCTCCGGCCCCATGGAGCGTGTTTTTGTTTTGCCGCACAACAGGCGAGCCTGTCGAAACACCTTACAGGAAGTTGTCAGAGGCGCCTCTTCCCCTCTGACTTTGGTTTGTATCGCACGACATTTCCGCCAGCTCCCGGCCCAAAAAATCGCCGCTGGCGAGCTTTTTTGACAACCTGAAGCGAGCCTGTCACCGTTGAAGGTGACAGGCTCGCCTCTTGTTTGTTTTTCAATGCCCTTTATGCGGTTATTCAAAGATTTCCGTTTCTTCCGTAGCAAGGGCTTCGGGATCTTCCACATCGCCCAGGTAGGCGCCTACAATCGCTTCCGCCCAGCTGGTGGTGGCGCCGGCGTTGTAGTTGTGCAGCGTGGGGGTGTAGAAATCGAAGTATACATTGGAATACACAGGAATGGCGGGCAGCAGATCCGCCCAGGCCTTCTCGAAGGCAACCCACTTCTGGCAGTAGCTCAGCACATCGCCCGGCTCGGTCTGGCGCATATCCACGGCCAGCCGGTAAAGCTGCCGGTCGGTAATGGCGGAGCAGTTATCCATGCCCTGCGCGGCGTTCGCGGGATTGAACGTGGCTGACGGTTCAAACACGGTGGCAAAGTTGGTTGCCAGATAGATCATGTCGTAATCGCGCGCTTCCTGACGGTAGTAGATGCGCAGCAGCTGGGTAAAGGGTTTGGCCTCCACCTTGAGGCTGATGCCGATCTGCTCCAGGTTATCCACAAAGAAGCCTTGCACCGCCTCGCCCACAGCGTTGCCCTCGGGATAGAGCAGCGTAAGCTCCAGCGCGGTCAGCTTGCCGTTGATTTCCTTGCAGCGCACATCGTCCTTTTCGGCGTCAAATTTGTCTCCCGCGCGGTTGAGGGTCCAGCCGTCATCAATCAGCAGGTTGCGGGCCGCTTCAAGATCCAGGTTGTACACGCTCATGCCTTCCAGGCTAAGCTCGTTCCACTTTTCCAGCTCTTCCTCATAGGCTGCCACGGTCTGCTGATCCGCGTTCTCAGCGGGGGCTTCCACAGGCGGCTCCACGGAGCCTTCCACCAGTCGGTACATCCACTGGCCGATGCCGTAGTAGCCATCCACCCGCAAGCCGTAATTGCGCACGTACTGGGCAAGGAAGGCGTCCTTATCAAAGCAGTGGGCAATGGCCTGGCGCACCTTCGCGCTCTGTACGGTGGGGCGTTCGCAGCTAAAGTTGATAAAGCTCAGGCCCGTGCGGGCATAGTTGTTTACGCTCGCGCTGCCCTCGGACACCAGCTTCATGCCGGCATCCAGCGAATCGGCGTTTACGCACTTGTTCAGCAGGCCAATTTCGCCGCTTTGCAGCTGGGCGATCATGGTCTCGTTGGAAACATGCTTGAAGATCAGGCGCGCAATCTGGGGCTTCTGGCCCTTGGAATCGCCCTTGAAATATTCGTTGATCGCAAATTCCGCGGTGTTGGTTTGCGCATCGTAGGACACCAGCGTATAGGGGCCGCTGGTAAGGGAGGGATGGGTAAGATAGCCCGTTTCGGGATCCAGCACCGTTTTGCGCAGCAGATCCGCAGTAAAAACAGGGCTGGCAACCGTACGGTCGATGTTGCGGATGTAAACGCCTTCGCCATCATCCGCCACCTCGCAGCCGGGGGCAAGAACCCCGATGGGGTAGGGCGTGATGGAAAGCAGCGCCAGCTCGTAGAAGAACGGCAGATACTCCGCCTTTACGGTAATGGCCAGCTGATTCTGCCCAAGCAGGCGCACGCCCGCCAGATAGGCGGTTGTGCCTCTCTGGTATTCGTCAATTCCGTAGATATGACTGGCGCTGTTCACCATGCCGCCAATCTCCGCCACCTCGGGCGCAATGGAGAACAGCAGGGAGAAGGCGTAATCCCTGGCCGTGATGGGGGTGCCATCGCAATAGGTAAGATCATCGTAAAGCGCCAGGGTATAGGTACGGTTTCCGTACGGATCCTCGGTTACCACAATACCGCTGACCACGGTATCATCAATGCCGAAGGCGCCCAGTTCGCCATTCCAGCGAACCAGATTATAGCCGTGCAGCAGGGTGCGCACGTCCATATCGGCCGTGTTGCGTCCCCACAGATCCGTAAAGAAATTTCCGGTCATGGCTGTGGTAGTGCCCACAACCAGCTCGTCATAGTTTGGCGCAGCCACGGGCGTTTCCGCCAGTGCAAGGCATGCGCTGAGCATGATTACAAGTGCCAGAAAACATGCAAGTCCCTTTTTCATGAGCTGTACCCCTTTCTGTACCGGTTGTTCGCGTTGTTTGCGAGGGATAACCTTTGAGCGCGGCATACCCGGCACAAATTTTCATTGTGCCGGGTATGGTTTGCGACTTACTCGAAGCAGTCGCCCACATTCATCTCTACATTACCAATGCCCAAAGGCACACCGTATTCGTCGATGATTACGTTTACGGTATCCGGTACATAGATTACAGCATAGGTTACGTCGTGACCAGGCATCGTGCCGGCGATTCTGTACATGCTCGGGGTGTAACCGCGCAGCATGGGAGAATCCTGCACATAGTCATCGCCATAGCCCAGCGACTGCTGGCGTGTGGGAGAAGCAATGGTGCCATCGCGGAAGATGTAACGCACGGTTAACGTGTAGGTGTTGCGTCCGAAGATGACATCGTACTCCACGTCGCCTTCCATAACGCCCATGACGCGGCGCATGTTAGCGGTGTAGCCCTCAAAGCTGGGAGACGCCACGTTATAGCTTTCGCCATAGAAGTAGGTTCTGCTTACCGTGGGAGCCGCAACCCTGCCGCCAACCCCGCCAAACCAGTAGCGAATGGTCAGCGTGTAGTTTTGCAGTTCGTTGGTTACATTGTAGGCGTTATCGTCGGCGTAGATGGCTTCGTAGCCGGCAACCTCGTCTTCTACAACGGTGTACACAACCTCTTCGCCCTCCTTATTGTGCAGGGGCAGCTTGGAGAAGGTGTAGGCCCAGTTGCTCTCCTTATCGGCCGTGGTGCTCTTATGCTCCTGGCCATCCGCCATCAGCCGCAGCGTGATGGTTTCGGGACGGGATGCATAAACGTTGTCGAAGTCGCTCCAGGTCTTGAGGCCGGTGATCTCGATCGCTTCATCGGTGGGAATCTCTTCCTCGTCGGCCACTTTCTCGGGATCATGGTCCTTCTCGGGAACCGTCGGATCGTCCGGGCCTTTGCCCGTCGCGGTTACCCCGTTCACAAGCTCCTTGCCCAGATCATCCTCGGTAATGGTGTAGGTTGCCTTTACCACAACCGTTGCACCGGGTGCAAGGGTAGCAATCGTAGCAGTCAGGCCGTCAACCGTGTAGCCCTCTCCAGCCACAACCGTAGTACCGGCCAGCTCGTCGGTTACCACAACGTTGGTAAGCGTGAGGTTGCCGTTATTGGTTACGGTGATATCGAATTCCGCCGTCTCGCCCAGCGTGAAGTATCCCTTCACAGGCAGGTTGGTCAGCGTCTTGTCGATGTCCAGG
>JAEDGL010000057.1 GCA_016297535.1 Clostridia bacterium
GGTGCCCTCGTCGGTGATGTCCTCGGGCTTGACCATGATGCGCACCTCGCGGCCGGACTGGATGGCAAAGCACTTGTCCACGCCGGGGAAGGAGTTGGCGATTTCCTCCAGCTTTTCCAGACGCTTGATGTAATTTTCCAGGCTCTCGCGGCGCGCGCCGGGACGGGCGGCGGAAATGGCGTCGGCAGCCTGCACAAGCACGGCCTCGATGGTCTGGGGCTCCACATCGTTGTGGTGAGCCAAAATCGCGTGGATCACATCGGGGCTCTCGCGGTACTTGCGGGCCAGCTCCGCGCCGAGGGTAACGTGCGTGCCCTCCGCCTCGTGGTCTACGCCCTTGCCGATATCGTGCAGCAGTCCGGCACGCTTGGCCAGCGCCACATCCGCGCCCAGCTCGGCGGCCATCATACCGGCCAGATGGCTGACCTCGATGGAGTGCTTGAGCACGTTCTGGCCGTAGGAGGTGCGGTAGCGCAGGCGGCCCAGAATCTTGACCAGCTCGTGGTGAATGCCGTGCTGATGGGTTTCAAACACGGCCTGGTCGCCGGCCTCGCGGATCTGCTGATCCACTTCCTTGCGGGCCTTTTCCACCATTTCCTCAATGCGGGCGGGGTGGATGCGGCCGTCCATGATCAGGCGCTCCACCGCGATGCGGGCAATCTCGCGCCGCACGGGATCAAAGGCGGAAACGATGACGGCCTCGGGCGTATCATCGATGATCAGGTCCACGCCGGTGGCGGTTTCGAGAGCGCGGATGTTGCGGCCCTCGCGGCCGATGATGCGGCCCTTCATATCGTCGTTGGGCAGGTTGATGACGGAAACGGTGGTCTCGGCCACATGGTCGGAGGCGCATTTCTGTATGGCCAGCGCAATGATGTTGCGGGCCTTCTTTTCGGCCTCGTCGCGGGCTCGGGTTTCAATTTCGCGCACCATGGCGGCGGCGTCGTGGTAGGCGTCCTTCTGGATGCGGCTTACCAGCATCTGGCAGGCCTCGTCCTGCGTCATGCCGGCAATGCGCTCCAGCTCGGCCATCTGCTTGTGCTGGCCCTGATCCAGCTCCTCCTGCTGCTTTTGCAGCTCGGTCTGCTTTTGCGCAATGGCTTCCTCGCGCTTTTCCAGCGCGTCGCTCTTTTTGTCCAGCGTTTCCTCGCGCTGCACAATGCGGCGTTCGCTGCGCTGTACCTCGGCGCGGCGGTCCTTGCACTCGCGGTCCAGCTCGGTTTTCAGGCGAAGTACTTCTTCCTTGGCTTCCAGAATGGTTTCCTTTTTCTTTTCGTCAGCCTTGCGCTGCGCGTCTTCGAGCAGATTTTTGGCATATTCTTCGGTCCGGCCAATCTTTTTTTCGCTGGCCTGCTTGCGGTACTGATATCCGCCGTAAGCGCCCAGCGCGGCCGTGGCAATGGCAATCAAAATCGTTACGAACACATACATGGCCCTTTTTTTCGCTCCCTTCTGTTTTGTTTTTTTGTTTTTTCGGTGTGTGCCAGGGGAATCATTCATTTTCCGGGGTGATTTTCCGCTTTTTGGAAAAGCAAAAAACCGACGAGCCAAGGCTCGAACGGCTGATGGTTGATTCGCTTTTCGGTTACGCACAGCTCCCCCCCGATCCATCGAAAGAAGCGTATAGAAATTTCCTCCGCAAAGAGGAAAAAGCTATATGGGATGTACGCAGACGCGTACCGTACGCATACCAGATATACCCTTGAAAACGCCGGAGGCGTTTTTGTATAAGCAGATCCCACGCTTTGCAGCATGGGAAGGAGCCCATGGTGGGAATATATTCGCAAAACAGCAAGGCCTTGCAGTGCAAAAAGCCTATTCAGCCGACTACTCCATTATATCCACAAAGATCAACCCTGTCAAGCCGGGACGCTCAGGTAACCTGTGGATTTGATTCCAAAAGAATAAGCTGCCCGAAAACCGGGCAGCGGGTAAAGCTTGGTTGGATGGGTTTGTCAGGCTTCCGTGGTCATGCCCCGGTACAGCAGCGGCCGGGCAACCTTTCCGTTAAACCACGAGATCAGCGGCCCCATAAAGAAGGCCGACAGAATGGTGCCAATGCCCGGCACATAGCCCAGCGCAAAGCCGATGCCCACGCAGCACAGATCGGTCGCAATGCGGATGAGCCGGAAGGGCCCCACCTTTTTGGCGGCCAGGTACAGCGCGATGGCGTCGTAGGTGGAAACGCCCAGATCCGCCGTAAAATACAGCGAGCTGGCCAGACAGAGCACCACCATGCCAATCACCAGATAGGCAATGCGCAGCGCCATGCCGGGCTCGCCCATCAGCGCAAAAATGGCCTTTTCGGAAAAATCCACCACATAGCCCAGCAGAAACAGGTTGATCAACGTGCCCAGGCTGATGTAGTGCCTGTCCAGCAGAAAAACAACCAGCAGCAGCACGGCGTTGATGATGACATACAGCGTGCCAAAATCCAGCGGCACCACATTGTTCAGTCCGTTGCACAGGCACTGGAAGGGATCCACGCCAAAGGCGCTCTGCTTGAACAGCCCTACGCTGACGCCGCCAATGGTAACGCCAAAAATGGTCATCAGTGCGCGGCGGCGCTCCAGACCGGGGCGGAAGTAGGGTTTGAGAAGGGCCAGCAGTTTGTCCATCATCCGATTTCCTCCTTTGTTGGGGCATCCAGCCAACGATTATACCCTCTCCCCAGCCGAAAAGCAAGATCAAAACTGGCCGAAAAGCCTGAGATATGCTATAATAGCAGGGTTTGAGCCTATCTGATGGGAGGAACCCCGCATGCGGATTTTCCTGCGGCCGGGAGCGCTGCTTCTGTGCCTGCTTTTGTGTTTTCCGGCGCTGTGCCTTGCCGGGCAGCAATCGCCCTGTACGGTGGATTTTGATCTGTTGACCAGCCTGAACGGCGATTGCGTGGGCTGGCTGTACCAGCCGCAGAGCGGGCTTAACCAGCCCGTGATGCGCCATGAAACGGACGACTGGTATTACGAGCGCGCCTTTGACGGGGTAAAGGTGTACCAGATGGGCAGCGTGTACCTGCACGCGCAGGACAGCCTGAGCGACCCGGTGATTGTGCTGCATGGCCAGGCGCGCGAGGAGGGCTGCCTGTCGGCGCTTCCGGCCATGCGCGAGCAGCAAGCCTTTGAACGGCAGTCGCAGTTCTGGCTGCTCACGCCCGCGGGGCATTTTGAGGCCAGCGCCTTTGCCTGCCTGGACATCAGCGAAAAGGAGCTGGAAAGCTGCCTGCCCGCAGAGGAGCCCTTTGCGCAGTGGCTGGAGCAGGTGCTGGCTCAAAGCCTTGTCAGGCCCGATCCCCAAAGCCTGCCCCGGCAGGGCGACCGCCTGCTGATGCTTGCCGCAAGGCACCTGAACGGCACCGTTACGCTGGTCATGGCCCGGCTGTCCGCGGCGATGGAAGCCGCGCCGGACGCGCCCAACCTGACCAAGCTGGCGCTGGACAGCGCGGAAACATTCAACGGTATGGTTAACGCAGGCCCGGCGGGCCGGCTGATGCTTTATGCCCAGAACGATCCCCTCTACGCCAACATGCGCTACGAAAGCGCCATCCGCAACGGCAATCACCGCGATTTTGGCGGCGGCGGCTGCGGGCCCACGGCCATGGCCATCATCGTGGCCAATCTGGTGGAGCCGGAAAACCTTCCGCTGCTGGGGCAGTACGCGCAAAGCGGGCTGGGCTATCTGTTCTGCCCCTGCTCGGTCAACCGCGTGTACTGCAACCACACGCATGTGCCCTATCAGCTGGCAACCCCTGCCGAATACCTGCGCTACCTGCCCGTGGCCATGGGCGATTTTGCTGCGGGCAACAACCAGTGGGGCTTTGTGGCGCGCAGGGTAAACACCCAGGGCACCAACATTCACTTTGCGGATTATGTGTGCGAGGCCTACGGCCTGCGCTCCACGCCCGTAAACGGCCTGGAAAGCGCGCTGGAGCTGATGAAAACCAAAACCGGCGAGGGGATGATCCTGACCTGTGCCCTGCGCGGCAGCCCCTACACCAACAACAGCCATTTTGTGGTGATCACAGGCGTGGATGATACCTACTTTTACGTGCTGGATCCCCTGCGCCGCACCGCGCAGGACTACGCCAAAACCGACAAGCGGGAGATTCTGGAGGTGCTGGAGCCCGGCGTAACCCGCATCCGCCTGACGGATTTTGCCCGCAGCGATCTAAGCCCCGTCAGCTATATCACCCGGGGCGACGCGCAGCCTTAATGGCTATCAGCCGGGCGATACGAATCAAAGTCAGAGGGGCTGCAGCCCCTCTGACAACTCCCGATAAGGTTTGTCGACAGCCTGAACAAATTTTTTTGACGGCCTGGGGGCCTTAATGGTTCTTTTTCCAGTTGAGAATTTCCTCCAGCCGTTCCTTCACCCGGGCCTCGCGCCCCTGCTGGGTGGGGCGGTAGTAGCGCCTGTCGCGCAGCCTGTCGGGCAGGCATTGCATGCTGGTCAGCTTTTCGGCCGTGTCATGCGCGTACTGGTAATCCCTGCCGTAGCCTGCCTCCGCCATCAGCCGGGTGGGCGCGTTGCGAATCTGCAAAGGCACCGGCTCGGCCGGCTGCTCGCGGATATCCCTTTTGGCCTCGCAGCAGGCCACATACAGCGCGTTGGATTTGGGCGCCATGCTCAGATACACCACCGCGTGGGTCAGGTGCACATCGCACTCCGGCATGCCCAGATAATGGCAGGCGTCGTATACATTGACCGCCAGATTCAGCGCCGCCGGATCGGCCATGCCGATGTCCTCGCTGGCAAAGCGCACCAGCCTGCGGGCAATGTAGAGCGGATCCTCCCCGCCGTCGAGCATGCGCATCAGCCAGTACACCGCCGCGTCCGGATCGGAATTGCGCATGGATTTGTGCAGGGCGGAAATCAGGTTGTAGTGCTCCTCGCCCTGCTTGTCGTACAGCAGCGAGCGGCGGTTCATGCACTCGCTGAGCACCTCGTCCGTTACCTGCACCACGGCGTTTTCATCCATTTCGGCGTTGCACACGGCCATTTCCAGGGTGTTCAGCGCCGTGCGCGCGTCGCCGTTGGCAAAGCGGGCGATGGCGCGCAGCTGCGCCTCCTCCATGCGGATGTGCAAATCGCCCAGCCCCTTCGGGCTTTCCAGCGCGTGGCGCAGAAGGGCAGCCAGATCGTTTTCCTCCAACGCCTTCAGGATAAACACCTTGCAGCGCGACAGAAGCGCGGCGTTGATTTCAAACGAGGGGTTTTCGGTGGTTGCGCCCACCAGGATGATGCTGCCCTTTTCCACATACGGCAAAAAGGCGTCCTGCTGCGCCTTGTTGAAGCGGTGGATCTCATCCGTAAACAGCAGGGTGCGCATGCCCAGGCGCCGGTTTTCCTCGGCGCGGTTCATCACCTCGCGCACCTCCTTGATGCCGCTGGTAACCGCGCTGAACTCCACAAACGCCGCCTGCGTGCTTTTGGCGATAATCCTGGCCAGCGTGGTTTTGCCCACGCCCGGCGGGCCCCAGAAAATCATGGAGGAAATCTGATCCCTTTCAATCAGCTGCCTGAGCAGCTTGCCCTTGCCCACCAGATGCTGCTGGCCCACATACTCGTCCAGCGTTTCGGGTCTCAGGCGGCTGGCCAGCGGGGCGGCCTGCGGGTGCTCATCCCAAAAATTCATCTGTTGCATCCCAAAGACGCCTCCTTTCTGCTTTTCAAGAGTATAACGCAAATTTACTGCGCTGGCAACGCATTCACAGTTTCCATTTGCCGATCCGTTTCGAAGGAGGAATGACCCTTGACAGGACTGGTTCTGGAGGGCGGCGCGATGCGCGGCCTGTTTACCGCCGGTGTGCTGGACGTATGGATGGAAAACGGCATTTCGTTTGACGGCACCATCGGCGTTTCGGCAGGCGCGGTGTTCGGCTGCAACGCCCAATCCCATCAGCAGGGGCGCACGCTGCGCTACAACCTGCGCTTTTGCCGCGACTGGCGCTACTGCAGCCTGCGCTCGCTGCTGCTGACGGGCGATCTGTACGGGGCGGAGTTTTGCTACCGCACGCTGCCCCAGCAGCTGGATCCGTTTGATTACGAGGCCTATGCGGCCAACCCTCATCCTTTTTATGTGGTATGCACCGATGCCGAAACCGGCGAAGCGGTCTACCGCCTGTGCAAACGTGCGGACGGAGAGGATCGCGACTGGTTCCGCGCCTCCGCCTCCATGCCGGTGGTTTCCCGCGTGGTGGAAACGGGCGGCCGCAGGCTGCTGGACGGCGGCATTGTGGACAGCGTGCCCATCCGGTATTTTGAGTCCATCGGCTATCAGCGCAATGTGGTGGTGCTTACCCAGCCGGAGGGCTTTGTGAAAGCGCCGTCGCGCGCCCTGCCCCTGCTGAAGCTTGCCCTGCGCCGCTATCCCCGGGTTGTGCAGGCCATGGCGCACCGCCATGAGGGGTACAACGAAACCACGGCCTATCTGCGCCGGCGCGAGCAGGAGGGCGCGGCGCTGGTGATCCGTCCGCCCAAGGCGCTGGAGATGAGCCGCACGGAGCATGACCCGCGCAGGCTGCAGGCAGCCTACGACCTGGGCCGGCAGGAGGCGCAGAAGCGCCTGGACGAGCTGAAGGCCTTTTTGACAGCCGAATAACTCCAAAGCCCGCACCGATGCAGAACGCACGGTGCGGGCTTTGGAAAAACACAAAGGAGGCGCGGGAAGCTCCGAATGGGCCCATGGCAGGATGGGCGGCGCATCGGGAAAAACAGGCACGGGCAGAAGCAGTTCCCCGGATGCGGGCAATGGCGGACGCCCTCAGAGCGTTTCGCCCGCCAGCAGCGTGGTTTTCAGGTAATCGGTCAGCAGCTCCAGCTGCCTTACCTCGTCCATAAAGGTAGGGGTCAGCAGGCTGCAATCCTGCGCGCGGCTGCGCAGAGTCAGAGGCAGGCCGGCTCTTTGCAGGTGATATTTGGCGTTTACCGGGTACAGCTGCCGCTCGATGAGGGAGAACTGGGTCAACGCTGCCTGTAGCACATCAGCGCGGCTGTCCTGCCAATGCGCCAGCAGCCAGGCATACAGCTCGGGATGAAAGCTGGCCATCACCCCCGAAAAGCCTGCCGCGCCTGCGCGCAGGGAATCCAGCAGCGTGGTGGTATTGGCGTTGTACAGCCGCAGACTGGAGCCCTCCAGCAGGTTCAGCCGCTGGCGGATGGTGGCCAGGCTGCAGCAGGTATCCTTCATGAAGCGGAAACGCCCCGTCTGCGCGCAGGCCCGCAGCTGCTCCGGGGTTACAAGGCGCTTGTAGGGCATGGGGCACTCGTAAAGGCCCAGCGGCATGGACGGATCAATCCGGCTCATCAGAACGTTCAGATGATCCATCCACACCGCATCGCTTTCCCGGGCCTGGGCCAGGCGGTTGGTAATCAGCACCAGCGCATCCACGCCCGTATCCGCTACCCGGCACAGTTCGTCCGCCTGCGCCTCCAGAGAGCAGGATACATGGCCGGAGGCAATCACGGGAACGTGGGCCCGCCGCTTTACAAAGCGGGCAATCTTCACCCGCTCCTCCAGGCTGAGATAGAAGATCTCGCTGGACTGGCAGATGGCAAACAGGCCATCCGCGCCGCCCGCCTCATAGAAGTCGATCAGGGCGGCCAGTCCGTCGTAGTCCACCTCGCCCTGTTCGGTAAAGGGCGTCAGCATGACCGGCCACATTTCCTTTTTCATGCTCATGGCAGTTGCTCCTTTCGCTGTGTCCTCATCGTAACGGATCCGTCCATTGTCCGGTTCTGCCCAAATCATAGTCCTCTTGCCTTATTGCAGAATCAGCCCCTGGCCAACCTCCAGCGTTACGCGGATGGTGCCATCCTCCACGGGCAGGGTCTGACCGGAGTACAGGTCGTGCAGCACCTTGAGGTTATGCATGCCCTGGGGCAGGGGAATGCGCATGGCGATGGGCTCAAGGCCGGTGTTGACCGCGCACAGGATGCGCTGGTCATCGGTTTGGCGCAGGTAGGCGTACAGGCCGTTTTCATCCGCCACCCAGGTGCGGAAGCTGCCGGTGCGCAGGGCAGGCACGGCCTCGCGGATGTGGGCAAGCCTGCGGAAATGCTCGTGCACGGGGTTGTTGTCCACCTGATCCCAGCGCATGGGGAAGCGGCAGTAGGGATCGTCGCCGCCCTCCATGCCCAGCTCGTCGCCATAATAGATGATGGGAATGCCCAGGTAGGTAAACTGGAAGAACGACGCGGCGTAGAGCATGCGCACATCCCCGCCCGCGCGGGTGCGCAGGCGCTGCGTATCGTGGCTGCCCAGGAAGGTCCACAGCACCTCCTGCGTGCGCTGGGGATAGAGCATGGCCGCGCGGTTGATGCAGCCGTCAAAGCGCTTCATGGTTCCATCATGGTGGCAGAAGCGCGACCAGATGGCGCGGCTGAGCACATAGTGCATGGTGGAATCAAACATGTCGCCCTGGGTGAGCCATTCGCGGCTGTCATCCCAGCATTCGGCAATCATGATGCTGTCGGGGTTGACCGAGCGCATCATGGTTTTGAAGCGCCGCCAGAAATCCGGCCACACCTCGGGGCTTACGTCCAGCCGCCAGCCGTCGATGTGGCATTTTTCCATCCAGTAGCGCCCCACCTTGAGAAAATACTGCGCGCACTGCTCGTTGCGCAGGTTCAGCTTTGGCATGTAGCGCCAGTCGCCGAAGGTGTGATAGCCGTGGGGCTGCTGATCGTCAAAGAAGAACCAGTCGTAGTATTTGCTCCTGGGGCCGTTTCGCTTGGCATGGCGGAAGGGACGAAAGCCCAGGCCGCAATGGTTGAACACGCCGTCCATAATCAGATGCATGCCGTTCTGGTGCAGGGTATCGCACAGCTCGCGCAAATCTTCCTCGGTGCCCAGCAGGGGATCGATCCTGAGGTAATCAAAGGTGTTGTAGCGGTGGGAGGTATCGCTGACAAACATGGGCGTGGAGTATACCAGCTTTACGCCCAGCTCCTTCAGATAGGGCACGGCCTTGATGATTCCGCGCAGGTTTCCGCCAAAGCGGAACTCGTTTTGCACGCGGTCGCTGGTCCAGGGCTCCACCTTTTCCGAATCGCCCGGCGCGGCCTCGCGGCGGAAACGGTCGGGAAAAATCTGGTAGCCCACGCAGCCGCGCGCCCATTCGGGCATGGGATCGGCCGGATAGGCATAGGCAAAGGCAAAGGCCTCGCTCACATCCTCCAGGGCATCGCGGCCGGGATGCAGGCCGCTGGCATCCAGCTTGAACACAAGCTCCTCGCTTTGCAGCACAAACAGGTATTTCAGCCTTCGGTCAGCGGGCTGAAACACGCACTCGTACCAGTCGTGCCATTCATCATGGTAGGCCAGGGACATTTCAAATTCGTCCGCTTTTTCAAAAAAATGATAGTACGGGCCCGTATAGTTGCTGGTAACGCGCGCGGTAACGCGGGTAAAATCCCCCCGGCCGGTCTGCAGCCGCAGGCACACCCGGCCGTCCGGCAGGGCGTGGCGGTATTCCAGCCAGGGCATATGATAGATGGAACCAAACTGAATGTTACGCATGCTCATCGCTCCTTGTGCAAAGATTGGCCACGCTTGCGCGCGAAATGAGGGTGAAGGGCACATCGATGGACAGCGGCGCCTCGGCCCCCCTGAGCACGTCCAGCATCAGCCGCATGGCGTTTGCGCCCAACTGGTAGGGCTGCACATCAAAGGTGGTAAGCGCGGGCTGGTGGTAGCGCCCGGTTTCGGTGTTGTTAAAGCTGATCAGGCTTACCTCCTGCGGCACGCGCAGGCCCAGCTCCTCCAGCGCGCGGCTGAGCTCGATGGCCATCAGGTCGTCCATGCACACCATGGCGGTGGGATGCTCCGGCCCGCCGAAAACCGCATTCAGCCGCTCGCGCCCGCCGCGGCATGCGCCGGGTGAAAAAAGCCATTCGGGCCGGGGCGTCAGCCCCGCCTGCTCCAGCGCCCGGTCAAAGCCCCTGCGCCGGTCGGCGGTAAACACATATCTGCCGTCATAGCCCAGCAGGCCGATGCGGCGATGGCCGTTCTCCAGCAGGTGTCTGGCAGCCTCGTAGCCCGCCTGCACATTGTCGTTATCCACATAGCGGCATCCGTGCCCATCCGCCGGATGGCCGATCACCACCACCGGCACATCCGCCTCCAGCGGGGGCGCGTCCTCGGCGGCCAGCAAAATCAGGCCGCTCACATAGCCGCTGTCCATGGCGGAGCGGGCCGCATCGGCGGCGGTACGCTGGGGGCTTCCGGTAATCAGCAGCATCTGATAGCGCTCCTCGCCGGCCACATGGCCCAGCCCCTGCAGCACCGCCGGATAAAAGGGATTACCCAGGTTCATGCCCGCATCATCGGGAAACACAATGCCGATGATGCGGCTTTCCCCCCGGACCAGGCTGCGCGCCACCTGATTGGGGTGAAAATCCAGCTCGCGCGCCACCTGCTGCACATGCCTGCGCATGGCCGGGCTGATGCGCTCGCTGTTGTGCAAAGCGCGGCTGACCGTTGAGGGCGAAACGCCGGCCGCCTTTGCCACGTCCTTGATGGTTGCTTTCATGGTTCCTCTTTCCGCTGCTTGCGCAAACGTTTGTTTTTTTGCAAGCATATCACAGCAGCCGCCGCGTTGTCAAGGAACGCGCGCCCCGCCGCGGTCATAAGCTGATCGTGGGCGGCATTTACAATCCACCCGTTTCGTGGTAAAATCAACGCATAGACGGCCGCCCCGGAGCGTGAAACATGAAAAGAGGCGACGTTTACATGGCCGGCCTGGACCCTGTGATCGGCAGCGAGCAGGGCGGTTACCGACCGGTCGTGATCATACAGAACAATACGGGCAATCTGCACGCCCCCACCGTGGTGGCCGTGCCGGTTACCAGCAGCACGGGCAAGCCCGCCCTGCCTACCCACGCGCCCCTGCCGGCCGGCGAAGGCGGATTGTGGCTGGATTCCATCGCCCTGTGCGAGCAGGTGCGCACCCTGGAAAAAGCCCGGCTTACCCGCAGGCTGGGCGCGGTTAGCCGGGAGGCGCTTCGCGCCATTGAGCGCGCGCTGCAGGTATCGCTGGATATGGAACAGAACAACGGGGGAAAATAAAGAGGGTTCCCCGCCGCGCCCATGCCCTGGGCGCGGGTCTGTTTTTGGTTTGCCGCACTTGTTGATACGGAAAGGAACTGTTTCCACGTGAAAAAAAGAACCATTCTTGAAAACGAGCAGGTATCCGCCTATGTGCAGATTGTGCTGGGCTGCCTGCTGGGCGCGATGGCCTATCCGCTGTTTCTGACGCCCAACAGCATTGCGCCCGGCGGGCTTACGGGCGTGGCAACGGTGCTTAATTTTCTGTTCCACTGGCCGGTGGGCACCGTGAGCCTGCTGATAAACATTCCGCTGTTTCTGCTTGGCTACCGCGCGATGGGGCGCGTGTTTGTGTTTCGCTCGCTGATTGCCACGCTGCTGTTTTCCCTGCTGATCGACCTGCTGCCCCTGCCGGCGCTTACGACCGAGCCCCTGCTTTCCGCGCTGTTTGGCGGGGTGCTGCTGGGCGCGGGGCTTGGGCTGATCCTGCGCGGCGGCGCAACCTCCGGCGGCACGGATATGGCCGCGCGCATGGTGCACAACCATTTTCAGCACATTTCCGTGGGCGTTTTGCTCTTTGGGCTGGATTGCATCTCCGTGCTGATGGCCGGGGTGGCCATTGAGGTGGAATACGCCCTGTACGCGCTGATCTGCATTTACGTTACCTCCCGGGTGATCGATATGGTCATGCTGGGCGTGGCCCGCGAGAAGGCCTGCTACGTCATCAGCGCCCGGCATGAGCAGATCAAGCAGGCGCTGATCGGCACGCTGGACCGGGGCGTAACGGTGCTGCAGGCGCAGGGCGGCTTTAGCGGCGAGGCCCGGCCGGTGCTGCTGTGCGTGCTCAGCCCCCAGGAGCTGACGCGGTTCAAGGCCATTGTACGGTCTGCGGATGAAAAGGCGTTTGTCTTTATCACCAACGCCCACGAGGTGCTGGGCGAGGGTTTCCGCAAGCTGGCGGAATAATACAAAGGAGGCGGTTTCAATGAAGCTGCTGATCATCGGCGGAAGCGGGCTTATCAGCGGGCACATCGCCCGCGCGGCCATGGAGGCCGGACACGAGGTATGGGCGGTTACGCGCGGAAGGCGCAGGGTGGACCAGGGCGTGCATGCGCTGGTGGCGGACCGGCGCGATGTGCCTGCGCTGAAGGCGGCGCTGGAGAGCGCTAACACGCGCTGGGATGCCGCCTTCGACTGCCTTTGCATGGATCCGGATGACGCCCGCATCGATCTGGAGGTGCTGCCGCCGTATGTCAAACGGCTGGTGGTCATCTCCACGGATTCGGTGTACCATCCGCTGCACAAGCGCGTGCCGCAAAACGAGGAAACGGATTTCTACATGCAGGATGACAGCTACGGCGCCCAAAAGCGCCGCATGGAGCTGGTTTTTCTCTCCCCGGAGGGCCGCCGGCTGGATTGGACCCTCTTCCGCCCCGGGCATGTGTTCGGCCCCGGCTCGTGGCTGGGCTGCTTTCCCGAAAACATGCGCCAGCCCGATCTGCTGGATCACATCCGCCAGGAAAAGCCCCTTCGGCTGGTGGGCGGCGGCAGGCTGCTGATCCACCCCATCTACGCCCGGGATTTTGCCCTTACCCTGCTGGATTGCATCACCCGGCCGGCGGCCATCCACCAGATCTTTTGCATCGGCGGGCCGGATGTGGTGTCCAACGCGGAATACTACGAGTGCATCGGCCGCATTGTGGGCCATCCCGTTACCATTGAAGAAATCCCCCAGGAGGGTTATCTGGAGGCGCACCCCGGCGCCTACGGCAACATCTGCCAGCGCAGCTACGACCTGAGCCGCCTGAAAGCCGCAGGCGTACGCGTGCCGTGCATTCCCATGGAGGTGGGTCTTCGCGCGCATGTGGACTGGCTGGATGCGCAAAACGGGCGCAGCACCGTCTATCTGGCGGGCGGCTGTTTCTGGGGCGTGGAAAAATACCTGTCCGGCATTCCCGGCGTGCTGGAAACGGAAACGGGCTATGCCAACGGCCAGACGCACCGCCCCACCTACCAGCAGGTGCGCCATGAGCACACCGGCCATGCCGAAACGGTTCGCGTGGTCTACAATCCCTCCATCCTGCCGCTGGACAAGCTGCTTCGCCTGTTCTGGCGCATCATCGACCCCGTAAGCGTCAACCGGCAGGGCGAGGATGTGGGTGTGCAGTACCGCACCGGCGTGTTTTATACCTGTGCGGAGGATGCAGCCGTCATCCGCGCGGAGCTGCAAAAGCTGCAGGCGCGCTACGACCGGCCCCTGGCCGTGGAGGCCTGCGCGCTGGAGCAGTTCTATCCCGCAGAGGCCTACCACCAGAAATATCTCGATCAAAACCCCGGCGGCTACTGCCATGTGCCGTGGGAGGCCATCCAGGCCGTGAAAACAGTGGATCTGGATCAGGTCTGACCCGGCGTTTGCGGCAGCCGGATGGGCTCTGCCCCATGCCTGACATGGGGCTCAGAGCGCCAAAAAACTCGCCTGCGGCGATCTTTTCCGACGGGAACGCACCATTTGCCTACTCGCCTACGGCTCGCCGGGCGGCAAATGGTGTAAGGAA
>JAEDGL010000058.1 GCA_016297535.1 Clostridia bacterium
AGATAGATGATCGTCCAACGACAGAACTCGGCTTACGACCGCACCGACAGCTTATGATGGTTTTCCCTGAAGCGGCGACGCCGCTTTTTTCCTTTGTACAACCGAAAGGAGCTGCTCCTGTGTCTGCTATCCGCAAAGTGTTTGCCGGTATTCCGCGCGCGGTATGCGTTTTGACCGGCGCGGTGCTTGCCGTCCTTGTGCTGCTGGTGATGTTTGGCGAAAGCGCCCTGTCCTTTGCGTACCAGAATCAGGCGCCGGTCTCCGGCCTGGTTGCCGGATGCGTGGGGATTGCGGCGGCCGGGCTGCTGCTGCTTGCCGGCGGCAGGATCAAAAACCGCACCCCATACCCCGTGTGGCTGCTGTGCATTGTATTTGGATTGGTGCTTGCTGGGCAGTTTGTGATTGCCCGCAGCTGCTGGTTCTATCTGGGGTGGGATCCTGGCGCAGTGCATACGGCGGCGGAGGAAATGGCCCGCGGGCTGCCGCTTTCCATGCCGGAATATTTTGAATTGTGCCCCAATAACGCCCCGCTTACGGTGCTGCTTGCTGCGCCTTTGTGGCTTGCCATCCGCGTGGGGCTTTCGGTTCCATATGCCGTGTTGCCCTATCTGGATGCTGTTTTGCTCAACCTGAGCGCCTTTGCCGCCGTGCTGTGCGTGCGCAAGCTGACGAAAAATACCCTGGCTCACGCTTTTTCGCTGGTGGTTGCCATTGGATGGATTGCGCTTTCACCCTATCTTCTCTATCCTTATACCGATACCTTTTCCATTTTGTTTCCGGTGCTGGCGCTCTTTGTGTATCTGCATGTGAAACGGCCCGCTGTCAAATGGTTTCTGGTTTCGCTGTGCTGCTTTTTGGGTGCCAGCATCAAGCCGACGGTGCTCATTGTGCTGCTTGCGCTGATCGGGCTGGGCGTATGCGGCTTTGGGGCCGGGAAGATCGAAAGGGGCTGGTGGAAGCGCTCTGTCGCCGTGACCGCTGCGCTGGTGCTTGGGGCGGTTCCCGGACGGGCGTTTCAAAAGATGGCTACCGCCTATGTTACGGGAAGCGCTGTGCCTGAGGGACAGCTGAGCGTAACGCATTATCTGATGCTTGGCATGAACGGCGAAACCTACGGCGGTCATTCGCCGGAGGACGTGGCCTTTTCGCAGTCCTTTGAAACGCTTGATCAGCGCCAGTCCGCCAACCTGCGCCGCGCGTGGGAGCGGGTGAGTGGGCGCAGCGTGATGGAAAACGTCCGTTTTTTTGCCGTCAAGGCCTACAAGGCCTATGCCGATGGCAGCTTTGCCTCGCATGGAAGCTTTCTGGAGGTGGATGTTCCCCAGCGCGGCGATGCGATCAGCCGTTTTCTGCGCAGCCTGTATCACAAGAACGGGCGGCTGATGCCGTATTGCCAGACCCTTGCGCAATGCCTGTGGCTGGGGGTGCTTACGCTGTGCGCCGCTGCCGCCGTTCGCCGCCGCAGGCATCCCGCCGTTGCGCTGCTGTGCCTGACCCTTCTGGGCCTGACGGCCTATCTGCTGCTGTTTGAGGTTTGGCCGCGCTATCTGTTCCTGTATGCGCCGTTTTTTGTCATTTTGGCCTCCATGGCGTTTGACAAACCATCCGCGCCTGTGCTATGATACAGAAAATCATCGGAAAAGGAGGGTGTCCCATGAGCGAACGCCAGCAGTATCTGACCCGCGTGGCTCGCTGTTTTGCATACGATTTTGCACAGTACGGGATCACTCTGCCCTTTTTCGGGTCTGCAGGCCGGTAGCTGTGCGTTTTTTTCGCATTTTCACCGGCGTCCCGAGGAAGGGACGCCGGTTTTTTGTGTGCCACAAAGGAGGAATCATTCATGAAACAATCCCTTCGGGCCAGCCTGGCTACCATGAGGCTGTGCCTGAAAGAACAAAGCTATTTTGGTTTTGCCTTTCTGCTGGGGCAATACCTTTTGCAGGCGTGTGCGCTGGGCGCGCTGCTCATGATCTGGCGCTCGCTGTTTCTGCAGGGCGCGGATCTGGAGGGCATGACGCTTAACCAGCTCTATGTGTATACCATTCTTTCCACAGTGCTTGCGCCCCTGCTTCATGTGCGCACGCCCGCGTCCAACTGGCTGCATGACGGCACCATGCTGGGGCTGTACCAGCGCCCGGCTGGGGTGCTCACGCAGCTGGCCGCGCACACCATCGGCGCATGGATGATGCGCCTGCTGTGCCTTTCCGTGCCGGTGCTGGTTATCGCCCTGCTGTGCGGGGTGGATTTGCGCCCCCGGAGCCTTTGGTTTTTTGTATCGCTGCCGCTGGCGGTATCACAGGGCTTTGCGGTGGATTTTCTGTTTGCCTGCCTGCTGATCCGCATGCGCAATCTGGAATGGTGCGTGCACAGCCTTCGGGAGGCGCTGACCGCGCTGCTTACCGGGGCGCTTATTCCGTTCGCGGCGCTGCCGTGGGGGCTGGGCCGTCTGCTGCAGCTATTGCCGCTGGGCACGCTGGCGGGCGCGCCGCTGGCCCTGTATACGGGGCTGGGCCAGCCGGGGCTGCTTGTGCCCGCGCAGCTTGTGTGGAACATGGTGCTCTGGCCGCTGGCGGTGTACGGCTTTGCGGCCTCCAGGGAAAGGATGGTGTCCTATGGCGGCTAAGGCAAAAGACGTTTTCCGCCTGCTCGGCCTGTATGCCCGCATGGACCTGAACTGGCTCATCCAGGATTGGAGCATGGTGGTGGTCATCATCCTGTCGGAAACGCTGCAAAACCTGTCCGGCATGGCGGGCGTGCTGCTGCTGGCCATCCGCTTTGGCGGCGTGGGCGGGCTGAGCGCGGACGAGGT
This sequence comes from Clostridia bacterium, assembly GCA_016297535.1. GTDB lineage: Bacteria > Bacillota > Clostridia > Christensenellales > Aristaeellaceae > Limiplasma. Next base: position 2,810 of record JAEDGL010000058.1, read on the forward strand.
GCTGCTGATGCTTGGCTTTTTTGAGCTGGCGGACGGTCTGGGGTGGATGCTGTTTGGCAATTTCAACGTCATGCACATCAGCCGCCGCATCGGGCGCGGGCAGGTGGATCACATGCTCATCCAGCCGCGGCCGCTGTGGATGCAGCTGCTTACGGAGGGCTTTATGCCCTGCTCGGGCAGCTATGGCCTGGTGGTGGGTGCCGTTCTGACGGCGATTGCCGTATCGCGCCTGCAGCTGAGCCTGACCCCGGCCTGGTTTGGGCTGCTGGGTTATGAGCTGCTCATTCACCTGCTGCTTCAGGTGTCGCAGAGCTTTCTGTACGGCTCGGCGGCCTTCTGGTTTCCCGTTTCGTGCGAGGAAATGTCCTCCACCATCATCGATCTCAATCATCAGCTGGGTAAATTTCCGCTGTTTGGGCTGCCGGGGTGGATGCTGGGCCTCCTGCATACGGTGCTGCCCATCGGTTTGCTTGCCTATCTGCCGGCCCTGGCGCTGCTTGGCCAGCTGGGCTACGGCGTAAAAATCGCGCTTCCCTTTGTCGTAGCGGCGGTGTTTGTTACCGCCGCGGTGATCTGCTTTCAGAAAGGACTCAGACATTATGAGCAATACAGCTGCAACCGCTACAGAGAAATGGGACACCGTTGTTGAACTGTCCCACGTTACCAAATATTTTGATCAAAAACGGCCCGTATCGCTGCTCAGGCGCGAGCGGCACCGCGTTTATGCCCTGGATGACGTCAGCTTTTCGCTGCAAAAGGGCGAGCTGACGGCCTACGCCGGGCCCAACGGCGCCGGAAAATCTACCACCTTCAAGCTGCTTAGCGGCATGCTGCGCCCGCAGCAGGGAAGCGTGCGCCTTTTCGGGCTGGATCCGGGCGAAAACCGCATTGAAGTTATGCGGCGCACGGGCGTGCTGTTTGGCAACCGCAGCGAGCTGTGGTGGGATCATCCCGTGCGCGCCTCCTTTGAATGGAAAAAAGCCGTCTGGGATATCGACGATCACGCCTACCGCCGGGCCTGCGGTGAGCTGCGCGAGCTGCTGGGCCTGGAGGAATGCTGGAACAGCTTTGTCCGCGAGCTGTCACTGGGCCAGCGGATGCGCGCCAACCTGGCGCTCACGCTGCTGCATGGCCCGGAGCTGGTGCTGCTGGACGAGCCCACGCTGGGGCTGGATGTGCTGGCCAAGCGGCAGATGATTGCGTTTCTCAAGCAGATCAACCGGGAAAAGCGGGTTACGCTGCTGGTGACCAGCCATGATATGGATGATCTGACCGAGATGGCCAACCGCATTCTGCTTTTGTCCGCCGGCCATCTGGCCTTTGACGGCTCCTATGAGCAGCTGGCACAGCTGGCGGGGGATTACCGCATCATCCGGCTTTCCACGCCGGGCGAAGCGCCCGTGCTGGAGGGGGCTACCTATCTGGGCTGCGAGGACGGCCGGCATCTGTACCGCTACAACGCCGGGGCCATGACCGTCCAGCAGGTGTTCAGCGCCCTCTCCCGCATCAGGGATGTGCAGGATGTGGAGCTGGGACATGAGGATGTGGAACAGGTGATTGCAAGACTGTATCAGAATATGCTATAATAACACGCCAAGCGGGGGTGGATGCTTTCCATCCTCGCCCTGTTTGCGTTCCATCAACCCGGAAGGAGTACATGCATGTATCTGATCGTAGGACTGGGCAACCCCGGCAGCAAATACGCGCATACGCGCCACAACGTGGGCTTTGACGTGCTGGAGGCCCTCAGCCGCAAGCTGGGCGTATCCATCAGCCGCCAGCGCGACAACGCCCTTGTGGGCGAATGCTTTGTGGGCGGGCAGAAGGTGATTCTGGCCCTGCCACAAACCTATATGAATCTCAGCGGCGAGGCGGTGGCGCCCCTGGCCGCCTATTACCGCATCCCGCCGGAAAACCTGCTGGTGGTCTATGATGATATCGACCTGCCGCAGGGGCATATCCGCATCCGCAAAAACGGCTCCGCGGGCACGCACAACGGCATGCGCTCCATCGTGGGCGCGCTGGGGCGCGAGGATTTTCCGCGCCTGCGCGTGGGCGTGGGGCAAAAGCGCGAGGGCTATGAGCTGGCCGACTGGGTGCTTGGCCACTACATCGGCCCGGAGCAGGAGGTGGCCGACAGGGCCTTTGCCCAGGCTGCCGACGCCATTGTGGATTATCTTGAAAACGGTATCGAAAGCGCCATGCGTACCTATAATACCAAAAAGGAAAAAAGCAAACCCACCCCGCCCGGACCCCAAGAAGGAGACGCGCAATGAACGAAGGTCTGTTTACCGCCTACGAGGATCTGCCTCAATGGAAAAAACTGCTTGGCCGTCTTGGCGCGGGCGATTGCACGGCGCTTGGCGAGATTGCCGAGGGCGAACGCCCCTTCTTTGCAGCGGCGCTTTCGCGCAAAACGGGAAGGCCGGTGCTGCTGGTATCCGCCAGTGAGCTGACCGCCCAGAAGCAGGCGCAGGACATCGACCGTCTGGTGGGCGGCGGCAGCGCCGTGCTGCCCGCACGCGATGTTCAGTTCAGCCGCGCCGCCATGAGCCGCGAAAGCACCTGGCAGCGCCTGAGCGTGCTGGATCAGCTGGTGCAGGGCAGGGTGCGTGTGCTCTGCGCCAGTCTGGACGCGCTGCTGGATCGCTGTGCTCCGGCCGGCCGTTTTCGCCGCGCGGTGATCACCGTCACCGAGGGCGAGCGCCACGCGCCCGATCAGCTGATCCGCCGCCTGATGGAAAACGGCTACGAGCGCGTGCCCATGGTGGAGGGCCAGGGCCAGTGCGCCATGCGCGGCTCCATCCTGGATGTATTTCCCGCCAATGCGGCGGATGCCGTGCGCATCGAGTTTTTTGACGACGAGGTGGACAGCCTGCGCCGGTTTGACTGCATCAGCCAGCGCAGCATTGCCCGCATCAAAACCGTCCGCCTCTCCCCCGCCACCGAGTGCCTGATCCGCGATGGCGAGGCGGCTGCGCAGCGGCTGAAGGCCGCGCTGGAAAAGGGCGCGGGGCACGCCATGGAGGAAGCCGCGCCGGACGAAGCCTTCGCCACTTCCCACCCGGAGGAGGCGGACGGCCTGCCCTCGCTGGATGATTTTCTTTCCGAGCTGGATGCGCTGGAGCTGAGCGAGGATCTGCTGAAGGAGGGCAAGCCCTTCAAGGAAAAAAAGCCCGAAAAAGAGGAAGACCTGAACTGGAAGCGCCACATGGATGATGTGGACCGCGTGCGGGCCGGGCAAACCATCCGCACGGCCACCATGTGGATGAACGTGCTGTGCGAGGATACCGTTACGGTGCTGGATTATCTGAACGATCCCATCGTTTTGCTGGATCGTCCCGATCAGTACCAGAGCCGGATCCGCGCCGCCGCGGATCAGTTTGCCCAGGACTACGAGGACGCCCAGCTGCGCGGCGACGCCTTTGATGCGCAGCAGACGCTCCGCTTTACCTATGATGATCTGCTGAGCGCATGGCAGCGGATGCCCAGCATCACCCTGTCGGATATCATTGCCACCTCCGGCAGGCTGTCGCCCGGGGAGGCGGTTTCCTTTGGCGCCAAGCCGCCCATGCCCTACCAGAGCCGGCTGGAACCGCTTGCGCAGGACATTGCCAGATGGAAGCAGGAGGGCTGCGCCATTGTGCTGCTCACCGGCGGCGAGGCGCGCGGCAGGCGATTGCAAAAGGCGCTGATGGAGCAGGGCGTGCCCAGCGTGTATGCCGAAACGCTGGACGGCAACCTCATCATGGGCGAGGTGGTGCTTTTGCCCGTGGCCTATGGCAAGGGCTTCATACACCCCGAGGCAAAGCTGGCCGTGCTCAGCGATACCGATATCTACGGCACCGCCTACCAGCGCGCCCGCAAAAAGCAAAACGCGGGCGAGCGCATCGCCAGCTTTACCGACCTGAAAACCGGCGACTATGTGGTGCACGATCTGCACGGCGTGGGCCTGTACAAGGGCGTTGTGCAGCTGGATAACGACGGGGCCAAGCGCGATTACCTGCTGATTCAGTACGCAGGCAACGACAAGCTCTACGTGCCGGCCGATCAGTTTGACCGCGTAACCAAGTTTATCGGTGCGGAGCATTCGCTGCCCCGGCTCAACCGTCTGGGCGGGCAGGAATGGGAGCGCCAGAAGAGCAAGGTAAAAGCCAGCATCAAAAAGCTGGCCTTCGACCTGGCCGAGCTCTACGCCAAGCGCGCAAAGAGCACCGGCTACGCCTTCAGCCACGAAAACCCCTGGCAGCGCGAGTTTGAGGATATGTTCCCCTACGAGCTTACGGAGGATCAGCAGCGCAGCGTGGCGCAAATTGAGGCCGATATGGAAAGCGACCGCAACATGGACCGCCTGCTCTGCGGCGACGTGGGCTACGGCAAAACCGAGGTGGCGCTGCGCGCGGCTTTCAAGGCCGTGGTGGAGGGTAAGCAGGTGGCCATTCTGGCGCCTACCACCATCCTGGTGCAGCAGCACTACAACACCATCAAAAAGCGCTTTGCGGGCTTTCCCGTCAAGTTTGACATGCTCAGCCGCTTCCGCACCCCCAGGGAGCAGCAGGCCATCTGCGAAAAGCTCAAATCGGGCGAGCTGGATCTGGTGGTGGGCACCCACCGGCTGCTCAACAAAAACGTGCAGTTCAAGGATCTGGGGCTGCTGATTGTGGATGAGGAGCAGCGCTTTGGCGTAAACCACAAGGAATCCATCCAGCACATGAAAACGCGCGTGGATGTGCTTACGCTGTCGGCCACGCCCATCCCGCGCACCCTGCACATGAGCATGGTGGGCATTCGCGACATGAGCATTCTGGAAACCCCGCCGGAGGAGCGCCTGCCGGTGAAAACCTATGTGATGGAGTATTCCGACGCGGTGATCCGCGAGGCCATTCGCCGCGAGATGGCGCGCGGCGGCCAGGTATACTTCCTGTACAACCGCGTGCGCTCCATCGAGCAGATGCACGACCGCATCAAGGCGCTGGTGCCGGATGCGCGCATCGGCATTGCGCACGGCCAGATGCGTGAAAACGCGCTGGAGGATGTGATGCTGGATTTTTACGCGGGCACGTACGATGTGCTTTTGTGCACCACCATCGTGGAAAGCGGTCTGGATGTGCCGGACGCCAACACGCTGATTGTGTTTGACGCCGACCGCTTTGGCCTGGCACAGCTGTATCAGATCCGCGGCCGGGTGGGGCGCAGCAACCGGCAGGCCTATGCCTATTTCACCGTTCGCGGCGGAAAAATGCTATCCGAAACCGCCGAGCAGCGCCTGTCCGCCATCCGCGAGTTTACGGAGTTTGGCGCTGGCTACCGCATTGCCATGCGCGATCTGGAAATTCGCGGCGCGGGCGATGTGCTGGGCCCGCAGCAGAGCGGACACCTGAGCACCGTGGGCTATGATATGTATGTCAAGCTGATCGAGCAGGCCGTGGGCGAGGTGCAGGGCGTGGAAACCACGCCGGAGCTGGACACCCGCGTGGAGCTGCGCGTGGACGCCTTCCTGCCGGAAAGCTACGTTGCGCAGGAGAAGCTGCGCGTGGAAATCTACAAGCGCATCGCCATGATTCAGGACGCGGCGGGGCGCATGGATATCGAGGAGGAGCTGATCGACCGCTTTGGCGATATCCCTCAGCCCGTTCTCAACCTGATGCGCATCGCCCAGCTGCGCGGCGTTACCCGAAGGCTGGGCATCAGCCACCTGTTCCTGCGTGCGGACGGCGTTCACATGCGCATGGATGAAAAGTTCATCCCCGATCCCGGATTGCTGTTTGAGGCCGTTACCCGCACCGACAGGCGCCTGCGCTTCAGCATGGGCAAAACGCCGGAACTGGTACTTGCGCAGCCCGGGCTGACGGCCGAGCAGGCGCTGGAAACCGGCATTTCGGTGCTGACCATGGTGCACGATGAGCTGCTCCGGCTGAAGGAAGCCTAAAAAGCCCCCGGGTACGGCCTGTACCCGGGGGCAGCGTGTCGAAAAAGCTCGCTTCGCGATCTTTTCCGACAGAAACTGGCGGAAATGTTTTCGGCAAGGCCGAAAACTCCCCGCCCGCCCGGCAAAGCCGGGCGATACGAACCAAAGTCAGAGGGGCTGCGGCCCCTCTGACAACTCCCGATAAGGTTTTTCGACAGTCTGACCCCCGGGTACGGCCTGTATCCGGGGTTTACGTTTACAGCAGCCATTCCGCGGGGCGAATACTCAGCTTTCCGCCCTCCGGCTCGTCCATCACCATCAGCGCCTTCTCGCCGTGGATAACGCGCTTGGCATTGTGCGCGGTGGCCATCACAAAGGCGGTGCCCACCACCTGCACGTTAAATTCGCTCATCAGGTCGATCATGCCCTTGGCGGTGCCGCCCGCCTTGAGAAAATCATCCACAATCAGGGCGCGCTGGCCTTCCACCACCGCGCGGCGGCTGAGGCTCATGGTTTCAATGTGGCCGGAGGAGCCGCTGACATAGTTGATGTTGACGGCCGAACCCTCGTACACCTTGCTGGAGCGGCGCGCAATCACCAGCGGCACGCCCATGGACTGGGCAGTCATCAGCGCAACAGGAATGCCCTTGGTTTCCATGGTCAGCACAAAATCGGGCGCCTCGTCGTAAAACTGGCCGGCGATGATAATGCCCATCTGGCGCACAATGTCCGGCATGCTCAGAATATCGCTCAGGTACAGAAAGCCGCCGGGCAGCAGCCGGCTGGGGGTTTGCAGCTCTCTGCACAGCCCCTCAAGAAAGGCCACGGCCTGCTCGCGTTCAATATAGGGGCGGTAGCGCACGCCGCCTGCGGCGCCGGTTACCGTATCCAGCCTGCCAAGGCCAAAGCGCTTGTAGACATCGCACAGAATGTCCACATCCTCGCTCAGGGTGGATTTGGCCGCCCCGAACATTTCACAGAAATGCGAAAGGGTAAAAAGCTGGTTGGGCGATGCGGTCAGCAGCTTGGTCAGCGCCGCGAGGCGCTCGTTGCGTTTGATGCGATCCACGGTTGCTCCCCTCCGGTTGATTGCTCAAAATACCGCCACAGTATAGCACACTTTGATGAATATTGCCAGTCTTTTTCTGGTGAACGTTCGGGAAAAATCACTTGACAGGCCCCTGCACGCATGATAAACTGCTTCCAATCTTTTCAAACAGGGGAGTGAAACCAATGGACGAAAGCATCGAAACCGTGCGCAGGCACTATAACCAGAACGCGCAGGAGGAATGGGACCGGCTGACTCATCATCCCTTTGAATTTGAGCTGACCACCTGGATGATGGACAAATACATCCGCCCGGGCGAGACGATTCTGGACATTGGCGGCGGCCCGGGCCGCTACTCCCTGCATTATGCCCGGAAGGGCTGCTCGGTAACGCTGGCCGACCTGAGCGAGGGCAACATCGCCCTGGCCGGACAAAAGGCGCGGGAGCTGGGCGTATCCATCCGCACGCATGCCGTCAACTGTCTGGAGCTGGATTCGCTGCAGCTTGGCACATTCGACCATGTGTTTCTGATGGGCCCGTTGTACCACCTGCCGCAGGAAAGCCAGCGGGTGGAGGCGGTGCGGGTTGCCCTGCGCCACTTAAAGCCCGGCGGCAAGCTGTATGTTTCATTTATTTTGGCCTTTGCAGGCGTGATTTTTGATTTGAGAAATGCGGGAAACATCGAAGCCGACGTTGCCAACCCCGACTGCGGCTATCTGATTGACTGCGTGGAAAATGGTGAAAACTACACCGGCCCCGGCTTTACCACGGTCTGCTTCTATCATCAGCGGCAGATTCTGCCCTTCATGGAGCAGTTTCCGCTGCAAAAGCTGCATCTGTTTGGGCAGGAGGGCTTTCTGGCACCCAACGAGCACGAGCTTTTGCAGCGCTCGCCCGGCGAAATTCAAACCTGGCTGACGCTTGCCAGGCGGTATCTGGAGCTTCCGGAGCTGCTCAGCTATTCGGAGCACGCCATGTACATCGGCCGCAAAAAGTGAGCCTTTTCCCCCCGGGCGATACCGGCCGGAGGGATCGGGGTTTTTCGAGGCTGTGCTATTTTCCTTGCGCGGGCTTTGTGCTATAATAAAACGGATGTTTCCTTTCCCATTCTTTAACAGGAGGCTCTCCCCATGACTGATCATTCCCGATACATCAGCCCCTTTTCCACCCGCTATGCCAGCGATGAGATGCAGTTTGTGTTTTCCGAGGACAACAAGTTCCGCACCTGGCGCAGGCTGTGGATTGCCCTTGCCCGCGCGGAGCAGAAGCAGGGCCTGCCCATCACCGACGAGCAGATTGCCGAGCTGGAAGCGCACAAGGATGAGATCAACTACGAGGACGCCCAGCGCCGCGAGCGCGAAACCCGTCACGATGTGATGAGCCATGTGTACGCCTACGGCCTGCAGTGCCCCAAGGCGGCCGGCATCATCCATCTGGGCGCCACCAGCTGCTATGTGGGCGATAACACCGATGTGATCATCATGAAGCAGGGCCTGGAAATTGTGCGCAAAAAGCTGCTGACCGTGATGAGCCTGCTGGCGGATTTTGCGGACAAGTACAAAAATCTGCCCTGTCTGGCCTATACGCACCTGCAGCCCGCGCAGCTGACCACCGTTGGCAAGCGCGCCACCCTGTGGCTCAACGAGCTGTATATGGATTTTGAAGAGCTGGAGCACCGCATTGCCAGCCTGGCGCTGCTTGGCAGCAAGGGCACCACCGGCACGCAGGCCAGCTTTGTGGAGCTGCTGGGCGGCGACAGCCGCAAAATCCAGCAGATTGAGCGCGACATTGCCCAGGAGGTGGGCATTTCCCGCGTGGTGCCCGTCAGCGGACAAACCTACAGCCGCAAAATGGATTACATGGTGGTAAGCACCCTGTCCGGCATTGCGCAAAGCGCCAGCAAATTCAGCTGCGACATGCGCCTTCTGCAAAGCTTCAAGGAAATGGAGGAGCCCTTTGCCGCCAGCCAGATCGGATCCTCCGCCATGCCCTACAAGCGCAATCCCATGCGCTCCGAGCGCATTACCTCCATCAGCCGCTATGTCATGGTGGATACGCTCAACGCCGCCATCACCACCGCCACCCAGTGGTTTGAGCGCACCCTGGACGACAGCGCCAACCGCCGCATCGCCGTTAGCGAGGCCTTCCTGGGCGTGGACGCCATCCTGAACGTGATGATGAACGTGTGCGACGGCCTTGTGGTGTATGAAAAGGTGATCCGCGCCCGCGTGATGAACGAGCTGCCCTTTATGGCCACCGAAAACATCATGATGGACGCCGTCAAAAAGGGCGGCAACCGTCAGGAGCTGCACGAAAAGCTGCGCGTACATTCGCAGGCTGCGGCCCGCGTGGTCAAGGAGGAGGGCGGACGCAACGACCTGATCGACCGCATCGCCGCCGATCCCGCCTTTATGATTACCCGCGAGGAGATCGAGGCCCTGCTGGATCCCGCCCGCTTTACCGGCCGCAGCGCCGAGCAGGTGGAGGAATTCCTGACCGGCATCATCCGGCCCCTGCTGGACGAAAACCGCGATCTGCTGGGGCAGGCCGTGGAGCTGAATGTGTAAAACCGATGAATCCAGAAGCCGGAAGGGAGGCCCCCTTTCGGCTTTTGGCTGTTCCGGAGACTTGCGGGGCAGTAGTCCCCGCCCTTTACAAGTTTGGCCGAAAGCTTTATAATAAAAGGTAAGACATGCCGCTATCCCTATGGGAGGCGGACATTGTCCAACAGGACTCCCCCGCTCCCCTCGCACAACGTCGGGTATCCCAAAGAACTCGAATGGAGGAAAACAAAATGAACAAAACCGGTCTGTCCCGCGCCCGCCAGAGCGAGCGCATCCGCAAAATGGTTGTTACGGCCATGCTCAGTGCCATCGTGGCTGTCCTTACCTTTACCCCCATCGGCATGATTCCCCTGCCCCCGCCGCTGCTGAGCGCCACCACGGTGCACATTCCCGTGCTGGTGGCCGCGCTGGTAGAAGGCCCGGCCGTAGGGCTGATTGTGGGCGCGGTGTTTGGCCTGTGCAGCTTTATCCGCGCCTGGGAAAGCGGCGCGGTTGGGCTGACGCTGTTTTTCCGCAATCCGCTGGTAAGCGTGCTGCCGCGTCTGGTGGTGCCGCTGGTTGCGTTTGGGGTGTGGGCGCTGTTGCGCCGGCTCATCCGGCCCAACGCCGTTACCGACAAGCTGCATTCGGCCCTGGCCGCGGTGGCGGGCACGCTGACCAATACCGTGCTTTGCCTGGGCATGATCGTTCTGCTCTACGGCGGCGATCTGACCGCCATGATCAATGAAATGATTTCCGCCGGCAGCGCGGACGCCGCCTATCTCAACCATGCGGGCGCGTGGCTGGTGGCCGTGGTGGGCGTACCCAACGGCATTGGCGAATGCCTGGTGGCAGCCGTGATTGTACCCATGATCAAAACTGCCGTGGATGCGGTCATCCGCCGTTCCTCCACGCGCAGGGCGAAAGGAAACCAGCAATGATCTACACCATGGACGTTGGCAACACCAACATCAAAACGGCCCTGTTTGAGGGCAGCGAAATGAAATACTCCTGGCGTATTTCCACCAACCGCATTTATACCAGCGATGAATACGGCCTGATCCTGAGCGGCCTGTTTTCCCACTCGGGGCTTACCATGGATTGCGTGGACGGCATCATCATGTCCAGCGTGGTGCCCACCATCAACTACACGCTGGAGCACATGTGCAAGGATTATTTTGGCAAAGTCCCCATGGTGGTTGCCCCCGGCATCAAAACCGGCATCAACCTCAAGTATGAAAACCCGCGCGAGCTGGGCAGCGACC
>JAEDGL010000059.1 GCA_016297535.1 Clostridia bacterium
ATGAAGGGCCTGCCCCTGGCCTACAACAAGGACATGCAGGAGGACAAGGAAGCCTTCTTCGACGCCTACGATACCCTGTGCAAGTGCCTGCCCACCTTTACCGAAATGCTTCGCACCACCACCTTCCGCCGGGAGGCGATGTACGAAAGCGCCGGTCTGGGCTTTACCAACGCCACTGATCTGGCCGATTATCTGGTGGGCAAGGGCCTGCCCTTCCGCGACGCGCACCATGTAAGCGGCTCGCTGGTGGGCAAGTGCGTGCGCGAAAACCGTTCGCTGACCGATTTGAGCCTTCAGGAGCTGCAGCAGGCGCATCCCGCCTTTGAGCAGGATGTGTACGAGGCGATTTCGCTGGAAGCCTGTGTGCGCCGCCGCAGGCTGCGCGGCGGCCCCGCGCCCGAGGCCGTGCGCGACAGCATCGAGCGGGCCAGGGCCTGGCGCGCCAGGCATCCCTCCGAGGAACAGGCATGAAAAAACGTGAAATCTGGCTGGATGCGCTGCGAATTGCGGCGGCGTTTCTGGTCATCGTCAACCATACCAACAGCGATGTGTTCCAGTCCGCCACGCCCGAAAGCGCCACCTGGTGGCTGTCCGTTACGTGGTACGCGCTGTGCAAGCTTGCCGTGCCGGTGTTTGTGATGATCTCCGGCGCGGTTTTGCTGGGGCGGGAGGACAGCTACCGCAAATGCCTGGGCCGCCTGGGACGCATTCTTGGCACGCTGCTTGCGTTTTCCTACCTGTATTTTTTGCACGATGCCTGGGTCAACTACGGCCTGTGGCCGCGTGCCGTACGGCTGGATGTGTTTTTGCAGGCGGTTTGGCGCATGGAGATTGCCGATTCGTTCTGGTACCTGTACTTCTACGCCGGGCTGCTGCTGGCGCTGCCGCTGCTGCAGCGCCTGTCCTGCTCCATGACGGACCGCGACGCGGCGTATCTGATCGTTCTTTCGCTGGGGCTTGGCGCAGGCTGGCCGCTGCTGGCGCACTTTGTGCCCGCGCTTTCGCTTCCAACCTATTTTGATGTGCCCGCTGTGGGCACCATGGTGGGACTGTTCTTTGCGGGCTGGCAGCTGCACAGGCGCGAAAAGCCGCTGCACACCATGCCCTGGCTGATGGGGCTGATGGCCTCGGTGCTGCTGAGCGTGGTGCTGCTGCACACGGAATACGGGCGCATGCAGGGCGTGGGCCGGTACTGGGCGTTCATGGATGACCGCATGCAGTCCTCGCTGCTGGTGGTTACTGCGGCCATCTCGTTCTTTTTGCTGGTTCGCAGCCTGCTGGACCGTCCCCTGAGTGCGCGCGCCCGGCGCGTGTGGACGGAGCTGGGCAGCTGCGCCTTTGGCGTTTACCTTTGGCAGCAATGGGTGATTGAGCAGACGCAAACCCGTCTGTTTGTGCCCCTTTGCGGGCAGATGCCCGTTTTCCCGGCTTTGCTGGTGTGGGAAGCGGCGGTGTTTGGCATTTCGCTGGCCATCACCCTTGTAATGCGGCAGATTCCCGGGCTGAAAAAAATCGTATCCTGAAATCGAATCACAACAGGAAACGCTGCAGAAAAACGCATAGCTTTCCGGCAGGAGGATACCCTAACGGCATTCCTGTGCGGGAGGTGAGCAACGATGGACTATGGCGCGAACAAGGCCAACAGCCAGAAAAAGAACGGCCAGCAGAAAAATCAGGAGAATCAGAGCCAGCGGAAAAATCAAACCGGCAATCAGAACCAGTGATTGCGCGCCAGACGCCCGGAAATGACGGGCGATAAACTGTAGAAAAACCCGGTTTTCGTGGGAGCGATAACCGGGTTTTTCTACGGTCTGAGTCCTTTGCATCAAGCAAAGGGCTTTTGGGGAAGGAGAGGATAAGGAAATTCTTATTCCACACCGCTGATGATAAAGGTGGTGATGGAGTTGCCCTTGAGCGGGGCGGAAAGGGTTTTTTTGGCAAGGGGAAGATCGGTGAGGCGAGCCCAGTGCTCGCCATCGCACGTGCTGCCGCTGGTACGGATCACCTGGGAGACGGAGCCAACCGCATCAAACGAAGTTAGATCGAACTGTGCCTGCTGTTCTTTGGCGCAGGTGTTCAGAGCCACGATGACCAGCTCTTTTTTGACGGGATCGTAGGCGGCAATGGCATCGCTGCCACAGTGGATGAGCGTGCTGCCAGGGCGGATATAGCGCGTAAACTGGCCCAGGCCGTAGTATTTTTGCGTCAGCACGATTTCCTCGCGATCATGATCGGCGACTGCAACGCCCCAGAAGCCGTGGTTAACATCCACCATGCCGTAATCGCGGTTGCCGTTATATCCTTCGGAGGAAATGTGGTTGTCGATCGCCTGCCACATGACCCATGCGGAAGGCGAAAGGGCGTTGAGGTCGGAGATGATCTTCTGGCCAAACCACAGCGCAGAGCCCATCTCCCCGGCATTTTCACCGGCGGTTTCGGAGCCGTCGACCTCGCTCATCCACAGATGGAGATTTTGTTCTCTGGCAAGACTGCCCAGCTTGTCGATCTGATCAACACCGTAACTGTGGGTGTTAATGCGGCCGATAGCGGCTTTGGCCTTGCCGGAATAGGCGTGCCAGGCCTGAAGCTGCTTATCGGGGCTGGTTTCGTCGCTGGCGGAGATGATGACGTTGGAAATGCCGTAGCGCCTGAGCGCATCGGCCACTTCCTCAATGATGCGCGACTGCGCCTCGCCGGCGTCAAAGTGGCAGCCCTCCTGCTTGTCGCTGAAAGAACGCCAGTAGTTGGTGTTTGGCTCGTTCATGGGGGAAAGACTGGTAACGGTTACGCCGAGCTCACGCTGGATATAGTCGGTCACGTGAACAAGGTAATCGGCGAACCCGGCATAGCTGTCCTCGCGAAGGTTGTTTTTGTTGGGGTTTTTTCCGCCGGAGGAGCAGCCGCTGATGGTCATGAAATAGGGCGGAGAGTTGGAAAAAACCTCCACCAGGGCGTTCTCTCCCGAAGCCTTCACGGCGCGCAGCAGTACGTTTAGCTGGTTATGGTCGGCAGTGTAGTTGTATACAAAGCGCTGCTGGGCCTCGTCCCACTTCATCCAGCCGGGGACGGCGGAGTCTGTACGGGTGATGTGGTTGTGCGCCGGATCATCGCCGCCGCCGATGTTGTAGCGCATAATGTTGAACCGAAGGCCATCTTCGCCATAGAACAGATCGGCAGACAGCTGGGCAAGCGTATCCGAGTAGCCCAGCCGGTTTGCCCACCAGCACAGGCTTGTTCCCCATCCCTCAAATACCCCTTCGTTGTTGACAGAGGCGTTTTTCAGCGAGACGGAAATGGCTTTGGATTCGGAGCCTGCGGCTGAGGCTGCAACGCTGCAGCCGAGCATGATGAGAAGCATTCTTTTCAAACGGCTGAATTTTATCATGGAAACCACCTTTCTGCGTTTCATTTGACCGGCTTTTCTGCATTGTATCATGTGGGATAAACTGCTGCAAGAACAAAAAAATCAATTGAAAAAGGAGGATTGCTGAGGTACAATACATAACCACAACAGATTTCTGTTTATTATGCTTTCCGGATCGCTCAGCTATTGTCTGCTCCTGTTTATCAGGTTAATCAAAAAGCCAACTTTGTTGCTTTGAAAAAGGATCATACATCCTTCTTTTTTTCGATTCATCCATGTGCAATTTGCTTTTTCGATATCCATCAACGCTTTTTCAAAAAAAACCTGGTTATTTGATAACAGTTTCTGCATAAGCATGCTATACTGATTTCAATGATCAAATTCATGTTTCTCAAAAGACGGCTGTGCGGGAAAAAACCTTCTTTGGATTTGACTGGCAGTTTGCGTTAACGGGCAGCCGCAATTTTTAACCAGGGATACCCTATGGCGTGCTGTGCAGCTGCCTCACGACTGGCCGGGGGATGAGCCGGTGCTCTATCTGCGCCCCCATCTGAACCTGCAGCCGGGCAGCCTCGATCCGCTGATCTGATACACCAACTGCGCCAGCACCGAGCGGATTGTGGGTGGCACAAGCTATGGCACCACGGCCTATGAGGTTCCCAACCAGGGCATGACGAAGGAAATGGAACTTGTCGTAACGGCCCGTCGGGACTGATATCGGGAGGAAAGAGCATGAATACCTACGAACGCATCAAGCGCATGTATGAGCACCGGGAGGCTGACCGAATCCCCATCATTGACGAACCATGGCAGGGTACCATCCGCCGCTGGCATCGCGAGGGTATGCCGGAGGGCGTTGACTGGTGCGATTATTTTGACGTGGATAAGCTGGGCATAATCGGCATCGACATTTCTCCCCGCATGCCGGTCAAAGTGCTGGAGGAGACCGACCGATACTACATCGCCACGTCGCCCTGGGGCGTAACCATGAAGCACTTTAAAGAGGAGGACTCCACGCCGGAGTTTCTTGACTTTACCATTACCAACGAGGAAAGCTGGGCCAATGCCAAGCGGCAGATGACCCTGGAGGACGATCGCATTCCGTGGCAGATGCTAAAGGAAAACTTCCCTCAGTGGCGCGCCGAGGGGCGCTGGATTCGCGGCGTGTTCTGGTTTGGGTTTGATGTGACCCACTCCTGGATGATGGGCACGGAAAACATGCTCATTGCGCTGCTGGAGGAGCCGGAGCTGGTGGAGGACATGTTCGCTACCTATCTGGACAGATCGGAAAAGCTGTTCGCCCGCATCTGGGACGCCGGCTACCATTTTGACGAAATGTTCTGGTACGATGATATGGGCTACAAGGGTACCACGTTCTTTTCGCCCGCCATGTACCGCAATCTGCTGCAGCCCTACCACACGCGCGCGGTAAAGTGGGCGCATGACCGGGGCGTGTACGCGCAGCTGCATTCCTGCGGCGATGTGCACACCCTGCTGCCCGACATTGTGGCTACGGGGGTTGACGCGCTCAATCCGCTGGAGGTAAAGGCGGGTATGGACGCTGTCCAGATCAAGAAGGACTGGGGCGACAGGCTGACGCTTCGCGGCGGCATCAACGCCGTTTTGTGGAACGACACGGAAAAGATTCTGGCCGAGATCGACCGGAAGGTGCCGGTGCTGAAGGAAAACGGCGACTTCATCTTTTCCTCCGATCATTCCATCCCCAACAACGTATGCCTTGAAAACATGAAGCGCATCGTGGAAGAGGTAAAAAGGGTAGGCCGCTATTGAACGGCTCAAGGGAGACGCATAGGCTTTGGGGGAACTGAAAACCTCCCACCAAGAAAGAACCCCTCCAGGCTGGTGACGTACCACCAGCCTGGAGGGGTTGATCATTCAACGGGAAAGGCGGATGAATCTGCAGCACGGCTGCCTACCGGAGGCTGCGGCTTAGAGGTGCTCGCTGAGCACGTGCATTAGCTCCGGGTCATCCAGTTTGAGCGCTTTGTCCAAAAGCGCGTGCTGCATGTTCTCGTCCATTTCCTCCGCCAGCTCGGCCAGCTCGCCGTACATGTTCCTCTCCAGCAGCAAATCGACCAGCGCGAGCATTTCGTTTTCCTCCAGATCCTCCATCAGATCCATCAGGTTTTCCGTGTTGCCGTCTTCCACCAGCTTGCGCATCAGCCGCATGCGCGGGCTTTCGCGTTTGGGTGCAGCAGGCGCTTGAGAGGGCTGGACAACAGCTTTGTCCCTGGAGGATTCCGGCGCCATTCCCAGCATGCTCAGAACGATGGAATCAGCCGTCTGACTGCTGACAAAGGGCATCAGCGCCTGCAGTGTGCGTGGGGAGAATGTGGAAAGCATGCTTTGAACCACGCTGTCCACCGCGTCGGTGGGAAGGAAGGGGGCAATGGCGCCAAAGATTTCGGGATTACTATCCATCAGCTGTTGGGAACCGATGGCCTCCGTAAGCACCTCTGTGGAAACGAAGGGAGCAATGGCGGACAACTGGCTGATATTCGGCTTGCCGGCCGAGACGGATGCCCGAAACAGGCGATCGGCAACCGATGTGCTCACAAAGGGCAGCATTTGCATAATGGCAGAAAAGTTCAGAGAATCCAGATCTGCTTTCTCAAGGTCGGGCGCATGGTCTTCCGTGGGCTCCGGCTCGGGTTCGGGAGCATCGGAAGGCTCCTCTTCCGGGAGCGTTCCCATGAGCAGCGCCTCCATGGAGGTGCCAAACAGCTTGGCAAGGGCAAGCAGGGTTTCGGTATCGGGCAGGGCAAGGCCTTTTTCCCACTTGGATACGGCCTGATGGGTTACGTTCATCAATGCGGCCAGTCCCTGCTGGCTGAGGCTGAGGCGTTTACGGTGCGCGGCGATGGCCGCACCGGTTAAACTGGGAGTAACAGGCATGGCAGGCGATCCTTTCTGTGCATATGTTCAGCGGCCGCTGTGACATGAGCATAGCGCAAAAGGAGAAAAATAGCAAGAGAAGCAAAGTTGAACCCCGCTTTGCAACCGGCGGTTGCAAAGCGGGGCCAGAGCGGAGCGGGCTTTTGAAAATGCGTTAGCGCAGCGTACGATCCTGCTTTTCTTTGGGTAGCGGGGAAAAGGCAGGCGCAGGAACAGGCGTAGAGACAGGCACAGGAGCAGGCGTGGGGGCAAGGGCACTTTGAAGCGCCGCTTCCAGCTCCGCAATACGCTTTGCATCCGCCATGGACTGCGCCTCCTGGCGCATGGCGGATTGCACGGCTTCCTGGCTCAGCTGAGCGACCTGTGCCTCCAACGCGTCGCAGGTTTGGGAAAGATCCTCGTATTCGGAGGAGAGAAACTGGAGCTCCTGAAGCTGCTTTTCGTTTTTGCGAATCTGCTGCTCCACCGCGCTGGTGGCCTCCTGCGAGGCAAGCAGCGCAGCGTCCAGCTGCCGGTTCAGCTCGTCGCACTCCTGCATGGCCTTGCGCAGCGTTTCGGCGGACGCGGCCTTTTCCTGTGTGCGGCGGTTCAGTTCCTGCGTTTGCTGCTCCAGCTCGCGCCTGATTTTGTGCAGCTCTCTTTCCCGCGTTTGCAGCGTTTGCCCCAGATCATAATTGGCGACAACGATAAAGCCGGTGGCCAGCAATAGCAGCGCCGTAAGCGCCGATAGAATGGCAATCGTCTGTTTCATGCGTTTCACTCCCAGCCTAAAAAAGCGTTCGGTACCATTTTGGCCCGAACGCGGAAAAATATGCAAATCAAATTCAGGGGGTCAGCGGTTCGTCATCCTTGTCCACAGGCTGGGGATCCGGCAGAGGAGGAAGCTCGCGCAAATCGGAAATGCCAAAATGCTCCAGAAATTTATCCGTGGTGGCGTACAGGATGGGGCGGCCAAGGGCTTCCTTGCGGCCGACCTCCTTGATCAGCCCCTTGTTGAGCAGGGACTGAACCGAATAATCGCACTTTACGCCGCGCACCTGCTCCACCTCGCCCTTGGTGGTGGGCTGGCGGTAGGCGATCACGGCCAGCGTTTCCATCACCGTCTGGCTCAGGCTTTGGCGCTGAACGGGCTGCAGCATGCGCTCCACATAGGGCGCGTATTCCGCCCGGGTTTCCAGACGCAGGTGATCGCCGTAGCGCTTTACGGTAATGCCGCGCTTTTCATCCTCAAACTGGCGCTCCAGCGTTTCCACGGCGCGCTCGGCGTCCTTCAGGTCAATCTCCAGCGCCGTTGCCAGATCCGCCATTTTGACCGGCTCGCCTGCCACGAACAGAATGGCCTCGATGACCTGCGGGGCGATCTGCAAATCCATCGTCTTCGTCTCCATTGGTTTCCTTCCTTCCGGGTACCAGCAAAATGGTATCAAACGTGGCGCTTTGCACCACGTGCGCCTTTCCCAGCTTTAGAATTTCCAGCAGCGCCATAAACAGCGTAACTACTTCTTCACGGTCCGGCGTTTCGCTGAACAATTCCTCAAAGCGCGCTTCTCCCATCACCAGGCGGCTTTCGATGGCTTCCATGCAGCCCTCTACGGTATAGGAATCGCGCTTGATATCGCGCAGGCGCAGGTTGATTTCGGATACCTCCGGAGCCACGCGGTTTTGTACGCGCACCAGCGCCTCCCAGAGCGCCTGCAGCGTAAGCCCGTCCAGCTCCAGCGTGGGCGGGGGCAGGGGATATTCCTCCGGCAGCTTGCCAAACACCTGCAGGGCGCTTTTTTCAAAGGTTTGCATGTTCTGGGCGCTTTCCTTGAATTGCTTGTAGGCAACCAGCCGGGCGATCAGCGCCTGCTCGGGATCTTCCTCTTCTTCCTTGGGCGGCTTGGGGAGCAGATGGCGGCTTTTGATTTCCACCAGCAGCGCGGCCATGGAGATAAACTCGCTGGCCTCTTCCATATCAAAATCCGCCGCATTTTGCACAATCTCGATGTACTGCTCGGTGATATCGCTTACAAAAATCTCCTGCAGATCGATTTTCGCCTTGCCAATCAGCGTAAGCAGCAGATCCAGCGGCCCGTCAAATTGCTTTAAATGGATGCTGACAGCCATCAGGACAACCCCGCAATTCGCAACAACAGCCGCAGCACGGACTGCTCCACCGCGTTAAAGGCGTTGACAAGCAGCGTGGACAGCATGCCGGACAGGCACAGCACAATCAGCACCACCTGCGTAATCTGGAAGGCGCTGCGGTTGAGGTTGAAGCGGCCCTTGAGCAGCAGATCGTTGACCAGGTGATAGCCGTCCAGCGGTGGGATGGGCAGCAGATTGAACAGCCCCACCGAAAGGTTCATGCTGCCAAACATCAGCAAAAACCGCTGGATGTACTGCAGCCACGGGTAGCGCATGGCGCCGGCATTTTCCGCGCCGCCGCCGCTTACCAGCACCGAATAGCCGATGCCGCGGGAGGACAGCAGCGCCTCCGCGCCGTAAAAATCGATCACCTCGGGCTTCCACAGCAGCCCGTTGAGGCCAATGGCCAGCGAAAGCGACAGCAGAAACAGCGTCAGGTTTACCGTGATGCCCGCAATGCTCACCAGAAAATCATCGCGCCGGTAATGCTCAAAATTGCGGGGATTGACCGGCACGGGCTTGGCCCAGCCAAAGCCGAAGAACACCAGAAACAGCGTGCCAATGGGATCCAGATGCTTGCGGGGATCCATCGACAGACGGCCCAGCATTTTGGCTGTGGGATCGCCGCATTTCCAGGCAACGTAGCCATGTGCAATCTCGTGCAGCATCAGGGTTAGCAAAATGGACGCGGCAAAATACGCCAGATAAACCACAAAGCCGATGGGATCGGACGTGAACCAGCTGAGCCAGCTTTGCAGCCTGTTCAGAATGCCCATGCTCCCGCCTCCTTTTTGGATGATCCCTTCTTTATTGAATGAAAACAGAAGGGTATGATCGATTATACCCTGCCAAACCGAAAATAGCAAGCGCACATCAACGCGCCTGCTGATCGTCCGTGTTTTCTGCTCCTCGCGGATAGGGCGCGGCTTCATCGGTCAACCCGGCCAGATAGTCCATGCTGGTATCCAGCGCAAGCGCGATGCGTCGGCATTGCTCAAAGGTAAAATTACGTTTGCCGGATTCGATCTTGGAATAATCGCTCTGGTCAATGCCAGTCAGGATTTGCATTTTTACCTGCGAAAAACCCCGCAATTTGCGCAGGGATCTCAGACGATTTGCCTCATTAGCCATACAATCACCCAATATAATTATGGCGGTATGACCTATTGACATTAGGGTATTTTTGACCTATTATGGAATTGGAAAAGATTTACTGCTACGCACCGCAGGCATTCTTTTCTGTTTCCCGCGGCAGATCGAACACAGCCTATCGATCTGCCGCGGGGCTTCGTTTTTTGAAAAGGTTTTTCCCTGAAAATGTTTTTCCGCGGGAGCTTGCTTTACTTTATCCGCCAATCGTTGTAAAATGGTTGCATATGCAATCAAAAGAACTTCGCAGGAAGTGGAGGGTACGGTTTTGAGCCAATTGAAACGTTACCTGCGGCCATTCTGGGGCTATATCATCCTGACCATGATGATCAAGCTGGCCGGCGCGGTGATGGAGCTGCTGATTCCCTATCTGATGGAAATCATGCTGGATGCAAAGGTGCCTGCGGGCGACCTGACGGGCATTTATGTGTGCGGCGCGCTGATGCTGGTTTGCGCCTTCTTCTGCCTGGCCACCAACGTCATCGCCAACCGCATGAGCGCGGTTAGCTCCGGCAGGATCACGCAGGCCATCCGTCACGATCTGTTCCAAAAGCTGCAAAGCCTGTCGGCCCGGCAGATGGACCGCCTGACCACCTCCTCCGCCGTATCGCGGCTAACCAGCGATACCTACAACATCAACCAGTTCCTGGCCCGTACCCAGCGGCTGGGCATCCGTGCGCCCAGTTTGCTCATTGGCGGCATCATCATCATGCTTTCGCTGGATGTAACCCTGGCGCTGGTGCTGATTGCCATGCTGCCCATCATCGCGGTGGTGGTATACCTGGTAACCAGAACCACCATTCCCCTGTACACCGAGGTGCAGAACGTGCTGGACAAGGTGGTGCGCGTGGTGCAGGAGAACATCACGGGCATTCGCGTCATCAAGGCGCTTAGCAAAACCGAGGACGAGAAAAAGCGATTTCACACCGTCAACGAAGAGCTGACCACCACCGACCAGAAGGCGGGCACCATTGCCGCCATCACCAACCCCTGCTCCTCACTGGTGCTTAACCTGGGGCTGACGGTGGTGGTGCTGGTGGGCGCCCTGCAGGTAAACAGGGGCGCCACCCAGCCGGGCATGATCGTTGCCTTTTTGCAGTACTTTACCATGATCCTTAACGCCATGATGGGCGTTACCCGCATTTTTGTCATGTGGTCCAAGGGCGAGGCCAGCGCCAAGCGCGTGGCTAATGTGCTAAAGCTGCCCGAGGATTTGACCGTGGCCGATGCGCTGGGCGCTGAGGAAAGCGCCGCGCATATTGAGTTTCGCAATGTCAGCTTCAGCTACACCGGCGTGGGCGAAAATTTGAGCAACCTCAGCTTCCGGCTGGAGCACGGGCAGGTGCTGGGCATTCTGGGCCCTACGGGCTGCGGCAAATCCACCATTCTCAGCCTGCTGATGCGGCTGTACGACCCCGATGAGGGGCAGATCCTGATTGACGGGCAGGACATTCGCACCATGGATGCGGGAACGCTGCGCCGCAAATTTGGCGTGGTATTCCAGAACGATTTTGTTACCGAGGGCACCATCGCTGATAACATCCGCTTTTTCCGCGACCTGGATGACCAGGCCCTTGCCCGCGCCGCGGCGGACGCGCAGGCGGATTTCATCGCTCAAAAGGAGGGCGGCATGAACGCCGAGGTGATGGTGCGCGGCAACAACCTTTCCGGCGGGCAGAAGCAGCGCCTGCTCATTGCCCGGGCGCTGGCGGCCAATCCCGAAATTCTGGTGCTGGACGACGCCTCCTCCGCGCTGGATTACCGCACCGACGCCAATTTGCGCCGCGCGCTGCGCCAGAACTACCGCAGCACCACCACGCTGCTGGTTGCCCAGCGCGTAAGCTCGCTGCGGCATGCCGATCTCATTCTGGTGCTGGATGACGGCTGCGTGATTGGCGCAGGCACCCACGAACAGCTGATGCAAACCTGCGAGGAATACCGCATCATTGCACAAACGCAAATGGGCGACGGAAAGGAGGCGGTCTGATGTCCAACCTGATTGGCGGCGGCCGCCTGCAGCGCGCCGAGCTCAGCTCCCTCAAGGGCGATCATCGCAACCTTGGCCACCAAAAGCTTAACAAGGGCGCGCTTCTCAAGCGCCTGTGGCGGTATCTGGGCCGCAACCGGCTGCTGCTGGTGCTGGCCATCCTGCTTTCCTTCAGCAGCAGCCTGCTGGCGCTCTACGGGCCCAAGCTGTCCGGTACGGCGATCAACGCCATCGATCTGGGCGCGGGCAGGGTGGATTTTGAGGTGGTTTACCGCTGCGTGCTGCTGATGGCCATCTTTTATACCGCTTCCTCCGGCCTTACCTTTCTGCTCAACGCCGTTATGATCCGCCTGTCGCGCACCGTATCCAGGCAAATGCGCCACGATGTGTTTGAAAACCTGACCGCCCTGCCGGTCAGCTATTTCGACCGTTACCAGACCGGCGATATCATTTCCACCATCACCTACGATGTGGATACCGTCAACCAGGCGCTGTCCACCGATCTGCTGCAGATACTGCAAAGCGTGGTTACGGTTGGCGTTTCGTTTGTGATGATGATGAGCATCGCCCCCAAGCTGGTGCTGGTGTTTGTGTTTACCATTCCGCTAACCATTGTGTTTGTGCGCTGGCTTACCCGCAAGGTGCGGCCGCTGTTCCGCCGCCGCAGCCAAAAGCTGGGCGAGCTGAACGGCTTTGTGGAGGAAATGCTCAACGGCCAGAAAACCATCCGCGCCTACAACCGCGAGCAGGCCGTGCTGGATCGCTTTGACCATAAAAACGACGCCGCCGTGGAGGCCTACACCGTGGCCGAGGGCTTTGGCACCATTACGGGGCCGTCGGTAAACTGCATCAACAACATCTCGCTGGCGCTTGTGTGCCTGTACGGCTCGGTGCTGTTTTTGCGCGGTGAGATCGGCCTGGGCGATTTGTCCAGCTTTGTGCAGTATTCGCGCAAGTTTTCCGGTCCCATCAACGAAATCGCCAATATCATTGCCGAGCTGCAAAGCGCCTTTGCGGCCGCCGAGCGCGTGTTTACCCTGATCGACGCCCAGCCCGAGGCGGCGGATGCACCCGACGCGCTGGTGCTGAGCGATGTGGAAGGCGATGTACGGCTGGAGCATGTGGATTTTTCCTATGTTCCCGGCAAGCCCATCATCGAGGATCTGAGCCTGCATGCCAGGCCCGGCTCCCTCACGGCCATCGTGGGGCCCACGGGCGCCGGCAAAACCACCATTATCAACCTGCTCATGCGCTTTTACGATGTGGATAGCGGCGCTGTGCTGGTGGATGGCGCCGATGTGCGATCGCTCACCCGCGCCTCGCTGCGCCACGCCTACACCATGGTTTTGCAGGATACCTGGCTGTTCCACGGCACCATTTTTGAAAACATCGCCTACGGCAAGCCAAACGCCACCCGCGAGGAGGTGATTGCCGCTGCCAGGGCCGCGCGCATTCACTCCTATATCAGCCGCCTGCCGCAGGGATACGATACCGTGCTTTCCGACAACGGAACCAGCATATCCATGGGGCAGCGCCAGCTGCTTACCATCGCCCGCGCCATGCTGCTGGATGCGAACATGCTTATTCTGGACGAGGCCACCTCCAACGTGGACACCCGCACCGAGCAGCGCATTCAGCAGGCCATGCGCACGCTCATGCAAAACAAAACCTGCTTTGTGATTGCGCACCGCCTGTCCACCATCCGCTCGGCGGATCACATCCTTGTGCTGGATGGCGGCCGCGTGGTGGAGCAGGGTACCCACGACAGCCTGATGGCGCAAAACGGCTTCTACCGCAGGCTGTATGAGGCTCAGTTTGACAGCGTAGCGTAATTTTTCTTTCCGCTAAAACGAAATTTACATCATAGGAGCTTCCTGTAAAGGAGGCTCTCAGACTGTCGATAAACCCTCTGGGAGGTGTCGGAGGGCCGCAGCCCTCCGACT
>JAEDGL010000229.1 GCA_016297535.1 Clostridia bacterium
CGGTATGGGGTCCCGGGGCACGGCCCCGGGGGGGATTCCTAAGGGCAAAGCCCTTAGGCGGGGTGGAGGGGCGGAGCCCCCCTTTTTTCTTACAGCGTCATGGCAGCCACAGCGGAGCCAACCAGGTTGGCCTCGTCCGTGCTTACCACGCGGCAGTAATGGCCGCGCACGCGCTGGGTGTAGTGGATCAGATGGCCATAAATCTTGCGGTTAAAGGTGGTGTTTTTCATAAAGGTGGTGCCTTCAATGGCCACGCAGACGGGCTTGAGGGGATTGAGGCCGGTGCGGGTGGCATGCATGATGGCGGTCAGGTTCATGACGGCCATCATGGAAGCGCGCTCCAGCAGCGCATCCACCAGCTGGTAAACGGCCAGAGCGTCCTCTCCCTCAGGCGCCAGGTCGTGCAGCCGGCCGGCGCGGGCGGGCGCGTCCAGATACAGGCTGATATCCACCGCGGTAAAGCCCAGGGGCTGTTGGAGAATGCGATCCGTCAGCTCCGCGCCAAAGCAGCCCGCCTTGGCCGCGCAGATGAGCAGTGCATCCATCAGCTTGCCCTGATATTCGCCGCTCATGGTTTTTTCCATCAGGTTCTGATCGGGTGCGGCGGCCCATTCGCGCACCAGCAGATCGGCCGCGGTAAGGGTAAAGCCGTTAAAGGCGCCCGCCTCCATGTTGATGATGGAGCTGCCGGGCCGGTCGCGCAGCGCCGGATCCTTGCCGATATTGGCATTGGTTTCGGAATAGCAGCAGTTGGTGCCGGTGCCCAGAATCATGCCGATGTAGCCGTCATAGCAGCTGGCGGGATGCTCGGCCAGCGCGCCCAGCAGGGCGGCAACGGTATCGTTGAGGATAACGATCTTGTGGTCGTTCTTCATGCCCAGCCGTCCAAGGGCTTTGCGCAGTCCTTCGCCCACCAGCGCACCCTCAATGCCGGGAACGTTGACCTCCTTATCCAGGTAGATGATCTCGCCGTCGTAGTCGCTGCGGATGCGGCAGGGGAAGGAAAAGCAGAAGCCGATGCGATCGCTCTTTTCGGCCACGGGTGCAACGGCCTGCGCCAGCGCGTCAAAGAAGGCGTCCGGCGTCATGGGGCCGGGCTTGCCGGGAACGGGCTGCTTGTGGTGCCACAAAAGCTCCGGCTTCTGGCCGGGATTGATGCGCAAAAGCGCCACGCGCAGGTTGGTGCCGCCCGCGTCCATCACAATGACATCCCTGCTCTCCTCGGGCAGGCTGTCCACGGTCAGGTAGGCGGGCAGCATGGGCAGGCTGCTCTTTTCGCCGTTCATGCCTTTTTTCATATGGTCGAGAAAGGCTTTCTCCACAATCTGCATTTCTTCCCAGGTTTGGATAAAGCCGATTTCCTTCAAAAATTCCGGTACTGCTTTCATAGCGGATGCCACTCCTTCGTGATTGTTTGATCCTGAGATACGCAATGCCTATCTTACCTTGTTTTGCACAGGCATGCAAGCGTCAGATATGCGCGTTGAGCCAGGCGATCAGGTCCGTCCAGACCTCCTGACGGTTGAGCTCGTTGATCATTTCGTGCCGGCCCTCGGGGTAGAGACGAACGGTTACCTCCTTCACGCCGGCATCGCGCAGCTCCTGCCCAACCTTTTGCACACCCGCGCCGTTTGCGCCCACGGGGTCCTGATCACCGGAGAACAGGTACACAGGGATCTCCTTTTTCATGGAGTCCAGCTTTTCGGGATACAGGCGCGCCAGACCGCTGAACATATCCCGGTAGCCGGCCGCCGTAAACGGAAAGCCGCACAGCGGATCATCCAGATACTTCTGTACCTCGCGATCATCGCGGGACAGCCAGTCAAAGGGCGTTTTGTATTCGGGACGGTTGCCGCTGGAGGTGAGTTTGGCCAGGAAGGGACTGGGCTTTGCCGCGCCGCCAAACAGGCAGATCAACTGGCTGATCAACTTGGCTGAGCATACCGTAGGCTTGTCAAAATGGCCCGTTCCGCTGAGAATGATGCCCGACAGCCCCTGCTCGTACTTTAGCGCATAGCCGCGCACCACAAAGCTGCCCATGCTGTGCCCCAGCAAAAAATACGGCACGCCCGGGAACTGCTTCTGCGTTTCGATACGCAGGCTGTGCACATCCTCGATCAGCACATCCCAACCGCCTTTGGCGCCAAAATAGCCCAGGATATCGGCATGCTCGCCGTGCCCTGCATGCGTATGCCCAACCACCGCAAAGCCCGCCTCGCTAAGCTGGCGTGCGGTTTCATCATACCGGCGGATATGCTCCGCCATGCCGTGCACCAGCTGCACAACGGCCTTGGGTTCGCCCTTTACGGGCCAGAACGCCTTTTCCAGCGTCTGGCCGGATACCGAGGGAAACGTGCTGTATACAGACATGATCTTCGCCTCCTGTTGATTTGATGGAACGCTTTTGGTTGTTCTGATTGTACCATATCTGCGCGCAAACCACAAGAAGGCATCCTGCAATGCCATCAAAAAGCGCTCC
>JAEDGL010000060.1 GCA_016297535.1 Clostridia bacterium
GGAACGGGGAACGTTTTATCCGTTGGGCAAAGCAGGTCGGCCCCAACACCGCCGCCGTTGTGAAATTATTTCTGTCCGCATATAAGGTGGAGCAGCAGGGATACAAATCCTGTATGGCCCTGCTGAAATCCGCAGATAAATATTCCTCCGCACGGCTGGAAGCAGCCTGTAAAAAGGCGCTTTCCTTTACACCTGCTCCCAGCCTGAAAAGTATCCAGCCCATTCTGAAATCCGGCCAGGACAAGCTGCCGGAAGAGGAAGACGCGCCTGCCACGGCAAAAGCTTCCCAATACAGTTTCACCTGTGGCGCCGGATATTACAGGAGGGATAAAGAATGCTGACCAACGAAACAATTTCCAAGCTGCAGGATATGCGGCTGGGTGTCATGGCAAAACAGTTCAAGGAGCAGCAGAACGATCCGCAGCTCGCTTCCATGTCCTTTGAGGATAGATTCAGTATCCTGGTGGATGCTGAATGGACAACCAGAAAGAGCAACCACATAAAGAATCTCATAAAGAACGCTGGGTACGCCATCCCAGGTGCCAGTGTAGAGGATATTGAATATCTGCCAGAGCGGAAGCTGGATAAATCTCAAATCCTGCGGCTGGCCTCCTGCGCCTACATACAGGAAGCGCACAATGTCATCCTGCTGGGAGCCACCGGCGCAGGTAAAACTTAGCTGGCCTGCGCTCTAGGGATGGCGGCAAACAGGAACTTCTATACTTCGAAATACATCCGACTGCCGGATCTTCTGGTCGAGATTGCCATGGCCCGGGGCGACGGATCCTACCGGAAGTACATGAAAAGGCTGAAAAAAACAAGGATTCTGATTCTGGACGAATGGCTCCTGTATACGCTGAAAGAAAGTGAGGCAAGAGATGTCCTGGAATTGGTTGAAGCCAGATCTAAGACGGTCTCCACCATCTTCTGCTCCCAGTTCGATGTGTCTGGCTGGCATGAGAATCTATATGATCCGACTCTGGCCGATGCCATCTGCGACCGGATCGTATATGACTCCTATGTCATCCGGGTTGAGGGCGACTCTATGAGGAAATGGAAGAGCATTATGGATTAAGTCAAACGGCGTGGAGGCTGACAAATAAGCCGGTCTCCACGCTTACACCCCAACTGTCGGACCAGCGGAAAGGGTGTAGGATTTCGGCGGTCAGGGTGTCGGACTTGGACGGTCTGAGTGTAGTTTTACAGCGGCGTACGCAGTCGTCTGCTTGTCCTCAAAGAAGTAATTTTGTCTTTAGATGGTGGTGCCCCTTGACAAAACAACTTGTGCCGGGCGGGCGGGGAGTTTTCGGCCTTGCCGAAAACATTTCCGCCAGTTTCTGTCGGAAAAGATCGCGAAGCGAGCTTTTTCGACACGCTGAACAGCGCCTTCAGGAGGCGCTGCTGCTGGGCGTAGCGCCTGTGGCGCTTTGCTATCTGATGGAGGCGTTTTCCCGCCGCAGCCTGACCGGCCCCGTGCGCTGGCTGCCGGGCGCGCCGGTCTCCTTTGCCCTGACGTGGGCGCTGTGGCTGGGCGTATGCCTGCTGCTCAGCCTTTGCCGCAGCTACCGGCTGCGCTGGCTGCTGGTTACGGCGCTGGGCTTTCTGGCCAGCGGCGTGGGACTCATCAACCGCTACAAAATGCGCTACCGCATGGAGCCCGTGTTTTTTTCGGATGTGTACCAGCTTGGCGATGCGCTGGAGGCGCTGCGCCGCCTTCCGCTTTCCGTTGACAGGGGCGAGGCGGCGCTGCTGTGCGCAGCGCTTGCGGCCGGCGTGGCGCTGTGCCTTGCGTTTGCGCGGGGGCGGCGCAGCAGGCGGCGCGTGGCGCTGCCGGTTGCGGGAGCGCTGATATTTGTCCTTGCGTGGAACGCCTGCACGTTTGAGCGCGTGGGCGGCCGCACGCGCTATGATACGGCGGATGTGGCGCGCACGGAGGGCGTGCTCTATACCGCCGTGGCCATGCAAAACCATCTGCACGGCCTGCTGGACATGCCCTATCACGAGCAGGAGGTGCGCCAGGCCTGGCAAACGCTTGCGCGCAGCACCCCGCCTGCAGGCTGCGAAACGGGGCCCAACATCATCCTCATCCTGTCCGAAAGCTATTCGGACGAGCAATGGCTTTCGCAGTATCTGGATCTGACCTGCGAGCTTACGCCGTTTTACAACGCGCTTGTGCAAACCTGCCTGCACGGGCGCATGTACGTGCCCAAGGTGGGCGGAGGCACCAGCGAGACCGAGTTTGAAGTGCTTACGGGGCTGCGCAGCTGTTACAGCCTCAACCCCTACGCCATGGGTCTGCCGCCGCTTAACAGCCTGGCCTCGGTGCTGCGCGCCAGAGGCTATACCGCCACGGCCATCCACTGGTATTCCGGCGTTTATTACAACCGCTACAACAATTTCAGGCAGCTTGGGTTTCAAAGCTTTCATACCACCGACACATCCACGGCCGCGTTTCAAACCACGGGCATGTTTGTCAGCGACGCCGAGCATTACAGCGCCGCACTCAGGCAGCTCAAAAGCACGCCGTCGCGCGATTTTGTGTTTGTGCTTACCATGCAAAACCACGGCGGCTACGACTATGATGATTTTCGCGTTACCTGCGGCGCTCCCCAGCCCTTTACCAACGCCCTTTCGGACGAAAGCGCGCTGATCCTGTCCAACTACTGCTACCTTCTGGGGCAGAGCGACGCGGCGCTAAAGGCGTTCATCGGCGAGCTGCAGCAGTGGGAGGAGCCGGTGCTGGTGGTGTTTTTCGGCGATCACATTCCGCCCCTGGGCCAGAACGTGTACGACGAGCTTGGCGTGGACGCGTCCGGCCGGGAAGGACACATGACGCCGTACTTTGTGTGGTCCAATCAGGCAAACACGGCGCGTGAGCGCGAGCTGTACGCCTGGCAGCTGGGCGCGTATGCGCTGACGGCCGCGGGGCAGAACGACGATCCCTTTTTGCACTATGTGGAGAGCCTGAAAACGGAGGAGGACGGTCTTCACGCGCTGCTAAGCTACGATGCGCTGTTTGGCCGCCAGTACGCCTACGACGAGGCCGGTCTATCGCCCGTTGCCGCGGACTACCGCATCGGCGGGGAAATGACGCTGCAGGGCTTTGACGCGGCCCAGGTGGGCGACGCGGTGTATCTGCGGCCCCGGCTGGCGCAGGCGGATCAGGCCTGCAAGCTCAGCGTGAACGCGCAGCTTACCGACGCCGGCTGGGTGTCCGCCGATAGCGGCCGCCTTGCGCTGCAATGCGTGATGAACGGCTTTGGCGGCGTGCGCTGGAACGAGAGCAACACCCTGATATACGAAAGCGCCCAGGCGTTGCTTTCGCAAAGCGGGGCGCTTTCCTTTGAGCAGTATGGCATTGATGCGCTGGAGCCGGTCGAGAGCAAATGGTACCGGCCCTACGCGGTGTACCGCACGCCTGCGGTTTACAGTGCGCGCGGCTGCACCGCGCTTACCGTGGACGGTCAGCGCTGGGAATGGCAGCCCGTTTACGGCCTGACCCGCCAGGGGCAGTACGCCGTGGACGGCGAGGGCCGGCTGTATCTCACCCTTGCGCGCGGGGAAGATGCGCAGGCCTACGCCCTTGCGCACCGGATTCTTCTGTACGCCTTCGATCCGTAGGCCAAGCGCCCTATGCGCAGGTAAACCTCCAGGCGTTGTACACACAAATCAGCATAATCAGAATCATCATGCCGGTAAACAGCCTGTCAACCTGCGCATTTTCCAGCCGGCTGCTAAGCCGCCGCCCAATCACGCCGCCGCTGATTCCTCCGGCCACCATCAGCACCCAGACCACCCACGAGAAGGAGGGAACGGTGTTTGTGACCAGCGTTGTTACAATGCTGGCCGCCTGGCTGAACAGGATGACATACAGGCTGTTGGAGGCGGCGGTTTTGGTATCCATGCTGTAAAAATAGCCCAGCACCATCAAATTGATGGGGCCGCCGCCGATTCCCAGAAAGCTGGAGCACAGGCCAAGGCCCGCGCCCACCAGCATGCTCCGCAGCACGCCGCTGGTGTGCCGGGTGCGCACCCTGTGCTTGTTGCAGGTATACACCAGCACCACGGCGGTAACCGCAAACAGGCAGAGGGCCTGAACCGCGCCCACCCGGTCCGGGTTTGCAAAGCGGCGCGCGATGGCGGAAAACAGCTCCTTGCCGGCAATGCCGCCAAGCACCGATCCGGCGGCCAGCGGCGTGCTCTGCGAAAGGTTCAGTCCGCTGCTGCGGTCCCTGCGCACAAACGTCCTGAGCACCGAATAGGCCGCCATGGAAAACACGGTGCAGCCGCTTAGAAAGCTGATGGCCGAAACGCTGTCCCAGCCAAAAAAATCCAGCGTGGGCTTAATGATTACGCCGCCGCCGATGCCGCAGATGGCACCGGCGATGGAGGCAAGCAGGCTGACCGCAAAATACAGGAAAATCTGAAGGCTCATAGATACGCATCCTTTGTGTCATACTGCTCCGGCGCATAGGCCCCGCCGGAGCGGATCATGGGAAAGGGGCATGGTATCTTACATTCTACATTTTTGGGGGCATTCCTGTATGCCCAGCCATCTTTCCGGCTGCGCCCCCGGAAGGATGCGCCCATGGCCCGGGGCGACACGTCAATCGGGGGAGGAAAGAACCTCCCGCAGGCCGTCGATCACCGTTTGCCGCTTTTCACAGTTTTCAAAGGCAAACGAGGCCGGGTATTGGATAATTTGTTCCCATGGCGTTTGCGCAAGCGCCGGCTTCAGGATTTCCTCCACCTCCAGCCGGTGCAGGATGGAGCGAACCCGGAAATCCAGATCATAGGCAAGGCGGTTGCAAACGGGCAGCTGGTACAGCTCCCACAGGGAGCGGGTCAGGCGCATGGAGGTTTCCTGCTCCCATTCGTGGGTCCACTTTTGCTCCACACGCGCCCGGAAGCGCATCCAGGGCGAATCCTTCCCGGGAACGACAATGCCCATTCGCCGGGCGTCCTTGTAGGTCCAGATGGACCAGGAAAGGCCGTTTTGCTCGCAAAGGGAAATGTTTTTCAGCAGCAGCTTCCGGTAAAAGTCCTCCTGTCCCTCCAGAAGATTGTAGCCGGATTCGCCACACCAGAGGGGCCGGTCAAAATGCTCAAGCGCCTGGAGCTGGCGGTAGAAGATCTGCTCAAAGATGGCCCAGCGGCGCTCATCCGGCATGGCGGGATCCAGCACATCCTCTTCCAGCACAAAGGGGTAAAAATGCACCGCAAAGGTGGTCTGCTCATCCAGGGGAGCATCCAGCAGCTCAAAGCTGCGGCCGAAATCCTCCCCCTCCAAAAACAGAATATGATGCGGATCCACCTCGCGGATAGCCGCGGTTACGCGGGCATAAAAGCCGTTGATCGCCTCCCGGTCAAGGCCGTAGGTGGGCTCGTTGAGCACATCGTAGCCAATCACCCAGGGATCGTTGGCATACCGGCGCGCAATCTCGCGCCACAGGCGGCAGGTTTGCTCCTGAAAGCAATCGTATTGCCAGAACAGCGACTGCCCGGTTCGGTTGTCCGAATGCCAGTCGTTGTTCTGGCCGCCCGGCGCGCTGTGCAAATCCAGAATCACCCGCAGCCCGTTCCGGCGGCACAGCTCCACAACCCGCTCCAGCTGCTGAAAGCCCTTTTCCACAAAGGTATCGGGGTGCAGATCATCCAAAAACCAGTGGTAGCCCAGGGGAATGCGAAGCGTGTTTGTGCCAAGGCCCCGTAAAAAGGCGATATCCGCCGGGCCCACCATGCTTTCCAGAAGCCGATCAAAAAACAGCTCCGCCCGCTCCCTGCCATATACCTGCGCAAAGGCCTCATGGATCATGCTGTTTGTGCCGGGCATGCCCATCATAAAGTGCTCCAGGTTCATCCACGAGCCCAGGGTATAGCCCCTGAGGCGGATGGGCGTATGGTGAAGCCAGAAATGCTTTCCCTCAATTTGTACAAAATCGTCTCGCATGGTTATCCTCAATTCTTCAGGCCCGAGAAGGCAACGCCTTCCACAATCTGCCGCTGCGCGCAGGCGTACACAATCACAACGGGAATGATGGAGCAGACGGTGCCCGCCATAATGGCGCCGTAATCCGCCGCAAATTCCTGCTTGAAGGAGGCCAGACCGATCTGGATGGTAAAAAGCGACTGGCTGTCCAGATAGATCATGGGGCCCATGTAATCGTTCCACACGTTGTTAAAGGTGAGCACAGCCAGGGTTACCAGGCCCGTTTTGGTCAGGGGCAGGATGATGGTAAGATAGGTGCGGAACCAGCTGCTGCCGTCAATCTTGGCCGCTTCGATCAGGCTGTCGGGAATGGAGAGCATGTTCTGGCGCAGGATGAACACGCCAAAGGCGCTGAACGCCTGCAGCAGAATCAGCGCCGCATGGGTGTTGAACAGGCCCAGATTGCGCACAATGATGAACTGGGGAATCATGATGGCGTGCCAGGGCACCATCATGGTACCCAGATAGGCCAGAAACAGCTTGTCCCGCCCGGGGTAGTGCAGCTTGCTGAAGGAGAAGGCGGCCAGCGAGCAGGTTACCAGCTGCAGCAGAGTGATGATGACCGCCAGCTTGGCGGTATTGAGAAAGTATTTGAAAAAGGGAATGTCATTCCACACCTTTTCGTAGTTCACGGTGTGAAACACCTCGGGAATCCACTGGGCATGCTTGGAAAAGATTTCCGTATTCAGCTTGAAGCTGGCGCACACCATCCAGAAAAAGGGGACCACCATGACAAAGGCAGCCAGCAGGCAGAAAAGAAAAATCAGCACATCGGATAGCCGGATCCTTTTGTGCGGCCTGGACGCATGAGCAATTGCCGTCATTTTCATTTTCCCCCTTTAGTCTACGTTGACCCAGCGCTTCTGACCGCGCCACTGGATCAGGGTGATGATCAGAATGATCAGGAACAGCAGATAGGCCTGGGCGGAGGCGTAGCCCATTTTGTTGTTTTTGAAGGCCTCTTTATAAATGCGAAAAACAATCACCGAGGTGGCGCGTCCCGGGCCGCCCTGAGTGGTTACGTTGATAATATCAAACACCTGGAAGGAGGAAATAAAGCACAGAATGGTTACCATAAAGGTGGTGGGCGAAAGCATGGGCCAGGTTACATGGCGGAAAAGCTGCCAGCCGTTGGCCCCGTCAATGCGGGCCGCCTCGTAAAGGAAGGAAGGAATGTTCTTCAGGCCGCCCATAAACATAATCATATAGTAGCCGGCCTGCTTCCACACCACCACAATAATGATGGTGGCCAGCGCCGTTTTGGTGGAGAAAAACCACTGCGGCAGGTTTTCCTCCGGCACGCCAAGCGCGGAAAGAAAATTGTTGACCGGCCCGTTGGAGGGCATAAACAGCAGCATGGCAACGCAGCCCACCGCCACCATGGAGGTAAGGTTGGGGAAAAAGCAGATGGTTTTAAACGTGTTTGCCAGCGGAAGCTGCTTGTTGAGAGCCAGCGCCAGCAGCAGCGCAAAAAGAATAATCAGCGGCACCGAAACAAAGGAATAGACCATGTTGTTGGCAAAGGCCGCTTTGAACTGCGTGTCTCTGAAAAGCTTTTCGTAATTGGCCAGCCCCACAAAGGAGCCCTTGTATCCATTGTAGTTGGTAAAGCTCATCACAAAGCCCGTTACAATGGGAATGGCGGTAAAAACCAGAAACCCGATCAGGTTGGGCAACAGATACAGATAGCCCACCGCCATTTCGTTGCGGGCGGTTTTGGTCATGCGATGCTTACGGAGGGGCGTTTGTACAGCGCTCACGGGGATATCACCATCCGTTTCGGAAAAATAAGAAAAAAAGGCGCGGCAAGCGTTTCCCTTTGCCGCGCCTGTAGGACAGGATTATTCGTTCATGATTTCCTCACGCAGAGCAAGATAGTTGTCGAAGGCTTCATCAATGCTCTGTTCATCCAGCAGATACAGCTGCATTTCCTCGGCAAAGGCGTCCAGGATCTGCGCGTAGTAGCCCGCGGTGCCCTGCTCCGCCAGAATCTTGGAGGAGAAGCGGTAGGCAACGCCGTCGATGGTTACGCTTTCCTGATAAACCTTCATGGCCTCCTCCGTTGCATAGGAGGGAACCTCGCCGTTGCTGGCGGTAATGGAGGTAGCCTCGGGAGAGGTGGTGTAGAACTGCACAAAGTCGTAGGCTTCCTGCTTGTGGGTGGAGCTGGAGGCAACGGCAACCACGCTGGCATGTCCGCAGCTGTGCTCGGCATATTCCTCGCTCAGCACGGGCAGGGGAGCGGCGGCCCAGGTAAAGCCGGCATCCAGCAGGCGCAGGGTCCAGTCGCCGTTGATCATGGTATAGATGTTGCCGGCGGCAAAGTAGGCGTTGCAGTCAAAGGTGCCGGTGCTCATTTCGGCAATGGAGGGCATGCTCTTGTCTTCCACATACATCCGGTGCAGGATTTCCTCATACTTGCGGGTGTTGGGCAGCTCCTCGGCATCCAGATATTCGCCCGTGGGGATGGCGCCCAGGTTGGGCGTCCAGTTGGGGTTGAGGCCGCCCCAGTACTTCTGATCGCCGTCGGTGTAGGTAAGCTCCTTGCACAGGTCGGCGTACTGATCCCACGTGAGGTTGATGGGATAGTCCAGGCCCTTGGCGTCAAACAGATCCTTGTTGTAGAACAGCATCCAGCAGGAGCCGGACACGGGCAGGCCGTAGAAGCCTTCCTCATCGGACACGGCCTGAATGTTGGCTTCGATGGGCGCCAGGTCCAGACCGGCGGCCTCCGCGTAGGGCTTCAGGTTTTCCAGCACGTTGTTGGCCATATAGTTCTTGGCCTGCGCGGGGGTGCGAACCCAGAAAGCATCGATGTCGCTGCCGCCGGCCGTCAGGGTTTTCATTTTGTCGTCATAGCCGTCGTTGGGGATGGTAATCAGCTCCACATGCACGGTATCCTGCATGGTGTTGTATTTTTCCACAATCGGTACCGCATTGGCTTCCATATCAGAGGCAATATAGAAGTTGATGTTGGTCTTTCCTTCCGCCACGGCCAGGCCTGCAAAGCAGGTCAGCGTCATGACCAGCGCAACCAGGATAGAGAGAAACCGTTTCATGGGCAATCCTCCTTTTGATTTTGGCCCCTCACAGGGGTAGAGTACAACCGTCCAACGCCACCCAAAAAAACCGTGCTTCCTTGGAAAAACGGCCATTTGGAGGGATGTTTTGGTTTCAGTTTAGCACATAAAATACACCATTTCAAGACCCGTCAAAAGAAAAAATCCTCCATCCGAAGATCGGGGATGGAGGACGCCGCCGGTTTAGAGCTTGCGGGGATTGTAGCACATGCAGTTCAGGCTGCCGTGCCCTGCGGTGCGGTAGATCAGCCGTTCGCCGCCCAGCGTCATTTCCTGGTCGGTGGGATCGGCGCGGCCCTCCAGCACGTTCCGGCAGGCCGTAAGCACATCCCACAGGTAGAAAAAGCCCAGCGGACGGGGCTGCTGGTAGGCGTGCCCCGGCAGAATGGACAGGTCGTGCAGCCCGGCCACCTGTTCCATCAGCCCGCGCAGCTGGCCCGCAAACACGGAAAGCGGCGCGCTGTGGGGCAATTGCATCCAAAAATCACCCGAGCCCACCGCGTCGCCCGTAAACAGCAGCGCGCGCTCCCGGTCCAGAAACACCTTGCTGCCCGGGGTGTGCCCCACCACATCCAGCACCTCCATCTGCACGGTACCCAGATCAATGATGCTGGGATAGGGCGTAAAAAGATCGGGCGCATACACGCGGCCGCTGGTTTGCGCCAGCGGCTGCACATCCGCCGGATCCATGTACACCGTG
Organism: Clostridia bacterium; assembly: GCA_016297535.1. Classification (GTDB taxonomy): domain Bacteria; phylum Bacillota; class Clostridia; order Christensenellales; family Aristaeellaceae; genus Limiplasma. Next base: position 9,770 of record JAEDGL010000060.1, read on the forward strand.
CAGCCGGCCTGCACAAACTCGTCCAGCGCCACGCCCGCGTGGTCGCCGTGGCCATGGGTGATGGCCAGCGAAACCGGCAGCTGCGTCAGCCGCCTGACCTCGTTCCACACGCCTGATGCGTCTTCCAGCGCGTCAATCATGAGCGCGGAATGGCTGCCAACCACCAGATAGGCGTCCACCGGCGCCTCGGGCGCATTTTCACAAAAACGATACACCCCACGCATGATGGGCTGAACGGTAAAATCCATATGCAATTCCTCCTGTATCCAACGGGATTCCTTGCTCTATTGTATCATATTCTGTCGATTTGGCAACCTTCAAAAACGGCGGCTTAGCCGTTCTGACCGGCGAAAAAGCTCGCTGCGCGATCTTTTCCGCCGAAACAGGTTTCTCCTGTGCGCTGCGCGCACGGCCGGAGAAACCTGCAAGGAAGCCTTGCTGCGCAAGGCAACCGAACCCACCGCACAGGTCGCTGGGTTCGGAATGAGAGTCGGAGGGCTATGGCCCTCCGACACCTCTTCCGTTTTTCCAACATTCTGAACGGCGGCTTAGCCGTTGGCTTCCTCATCAAACAGGGGCATGCAGTAAACCACGCGCACCACGGGCTCCACCTGCAAATCCACCAGGCATACGGTCTCGCCCTGGTCATCCAGCATCCGGCAGTCCAGCAGGCGCACGTTCCCGGATCGCATGTCGCGGTCCGCCACTATCCTGCCGCTGCGCAGGCCGGGCACATTGGCATTCATAAAGGCGTTCAGATAGCCGGTTACGCTCTGGGTAAGGGTGCGGTGGGTATAGCTGGCATCGGCAAAGGACACCCGGTCCAGATAGGCGGCGCCGTCATACTCCAGCAGATAGCCGTCGTGCGAATAGCGCAGGAGGATGGGCCGCATATGGGGCTGGGCCTGCGCGCTGATCACCCACTGCGTGCCGTTGTAGCGCGCCGTAAAGGAGCAGCCGGAGGTATCCTGCCCCACGAATTCGCTTTCCAGAAAGCGCCTTGCGCAGGCGATGGCCTCCAGATCGCCCGTGATGGGCACGGCGGCGGCCGTCCACGCCACGGCGGGCACGGCGTTTACCGTGGGCAGGGGCTCGCTTTCGCCGGTGGCAAAGGAAACAAGCAGCACCAGCGCCGCGGCCAGCGAGGTAAGCGCCACCCCCACGCGGCTGCCGCGCACGCAGCGGATAACGGAGGTTACGCGCTGGCGCAGATGGCGGCTGGTAACCGTGGCGCCCATGGACATGGCCACCTCCTTTTCGCCCGCGCTGACGATGACGTTGGCGTAGGCCAGGCGGTCGATATCATGCAGGCGGGCGGTAACGCGGTCGTCACAGGCCATTTCGCTGTCGCAGTAGCTGAGCCACGCGCCCATCCACACCACGGGGTTAAACCAGTGCACCGCGCAGCATACGCCGCGAATCATGCCCCAGAAGGGATCGCGCGCCTTCCAGTGGCACAGCTGATGCGAAAGCGCCAGCGCCAGATGCTCCCGGGGCAGCTCCAGCGGCAGGGCGATAAACGGCTGCCACACGCCCGCAATGCAGCCGGTGGTAAGCCTGTCCACAAAGTAAACGGGAATCTGACGGCGAATGCGGTAGCGCTGGCACAGGGTGCGGAGCAGCTCCAGCTCATCCTCCTGCAGCGCGCGCACGCGGTTGCGGCGCACCGTCTCCTTAAACCGCCTGTAGCGCGCCCAGAGAAACGCGCCCACGCACAGGGCGACGGCGATCCACAAAAGCAGCACCCACCGCCCGGACAGGCCCTGGCGCAGGCGCGATGTAAAGCCTGCGGCGGGATTTCCCTCCCAGGGCAGCCATTGGCTCAGGCGGTAGCCCGCATCGATCACGCGCTGGCGCACCTGATCGGCCACCGGACGCGCGCCCACATCTGCGGACAGGCCGGGGCGAAATTCATCCATGACGGGATTGGGCAGCGACAGCGGCGTTAACAGCCTGAGCGCCGCCAGCGCCCAGCATGCGTAAAGCACACGGCTGCCCAGCCGGTCGCGCAGAAGCGCCCGCGCCGCCACCAGCAGCAAAATCAGCACGCTGCCAAACAGCGTTGCCTCCAGCAGATAGTTAAACACCGTCATGCTGCGCATGCGTTCATCCACCTTTGTCGTTTCTTACCAATAAAGACGATTGGAAAGCGCATTTTGGTTCACGATCCGCAAAATATTCTGCGGCGTTATTTCTTTTCCAGCAGCCGGCGCAGCGATTCCAGCTCCTGCTCGTCCAGCGCGCCGCGCTCCAGCAGCTCGCTTACCAGCAGCGAGGGCCTGCCGCCAAACAGACGCCTGAGCAGCGTTTCGGTCTGCTCCCTGGCCACACGGTCGCGGCTGACGGCGGCGCTGTAAAGCTTGACCGGGCCGCTTTCGTCAATCTCTACGGTGCCCTTGGCCTTCATCCGCTTGAGCATGGTGATGACCGTGTGCTTGCTCCAGCCGGTTTCCGGCGCAAGGCTGCGGGTTAGCTCCATCATGGTTTGCGGAGCGCGCTCCCACAGGCGCAGCATGATCTTCCATTCCGCCTCCGTAAGCGGGGTGCGTTCGTTTTCATCCATGATCCATTCTCCTTCCATCTGCGGGATAGCAATATTGTACAAACGTTTACCCACCCTGTCAAGCCAAACCGTTCGCACGCCGGTGTAACATTCTTCAGAGCGTCGAAAAAGCTCGCCAGAGGCGATCTTTTCCGACGGAAATGCCCCATTTGCCTACTCGCCTGCGGCTCGCCGGGCGGCAAATGGTGTCTGGGCTCGGAACAAGAGTCGGAGGGCTGCGGCCCCACCTCCCAGAGGGTTTATCAACAACCTGATTTTGCAGCCGGAAGGAAAAAAACATTCTTTTTTTTCAAAAAAATGCTTGACTTTTGCCCCCTATTCGCATATAATAACTTTCGCACCAAGCGCAATGGGGAATTGTGTAACGGCAGCACCTACGACTCTGACTCGTATTGTCTAGGTTCGAATCCTAGTTCCCCAGCCAATGGCTCCATGGTCAAGCGGTTAAGACGTCGCCCTCTCAAGGCGAAATCAGGGGTTCGATTCCCCTTGGAGCTGCCAGAGGAAATGCTCATCGATTTTCGATGAGTTTTTTTCTTTTCCCCCAAACAGAATGAGCCGGAGGGCCGCCGCCTCTCCGGCTCATTCTGTTTTTCAGCAGCCGCCACCGGGCACCCCCATCCAAAAAACCCCACCCCGCGCGAAGCGCGGAATGGGGTCCAGGGGCTCAGCCCCTGGCTGGTTATTTGATGGTGATGCGGCCGGCGGGCTCGGCGTACTGAGCGCCAATCACGCCGCCCAGAACGGTCTGGGTGTAGTTGACCAGAGCATCCTCCAGCGCCACGCCGGTTTTGTAGCCGGTCTGGGCATAGGGATAGGCGAAGACGTAGTAGGTATCGCCGCCGGCAGCGGTAAAGTCGTTGGTGGCGATCACGTACTCGGCATCAGCCGCCCAGGGCTGTCCGCCCACGGTGGCGATGGTCACGCGGCTGCCGGGCTTGGCAGGAGCGTAGTAGG
>JAEDGL010000061.1 GCA_016297535.1 Clostridia bacterium
ACAGCGTTGTGTACCGTCTGGGCCTGGCCAAGACCCGCCGCATGGCCCGCCAGGTGGTCAACCATGGCCATATCCTGGTCAACGGCCGCAAGGTAAACATCCCCTCCTACAGTGTAAAGCAGGGCGATGTGATCACCGTTCGCAGCCAGTCCAGCCAGCTGGAAATGTTCAAGGCTCTGCGCGAGGGCACCACTGTGGTTACCCCCAAGTGGCTCACCTTTGACGCTGCTAACCTGACCGGTACCGTTGTCGAGCTGCCCCAGCGCGGCGACATCGACTTTGAGGTCCAGGAGAACATGATCGTCGAGTTCTACTCCCGTTAATGAGTTGAACTTCCTCCCTCAGACAAGTATCAAACAGGAGGATACATCGAATGATCGAAATCGAAAAAGCGCGCATCGACTGTGTGGAGCTGAGCCAGGACGGAGCGTATGGCAAGTTTGTCATCGAGCCCCTGGAGCGCGGCTTTGGCAACACCCTGGGCAATGCGCTGCGCCGCGTGCTGCTTAGCAGCCTTCCCGGCGTGGCCGTTACCAGCATCAAGATCGAGGGCATCCAGCATGAGTTTTCCACCGTTCCCGGCGTAACCGAGGACGTGAGCGAGATCATCCTGAACCTGAAGACCCTGAGCGCCAGGCTGTACTCCGAACAGGCGAAGACCGTGATGATCGATGTGAAGGGCCCCGCTGAAGTGTGTGCCAGGGACATCGCCGTGGACGACGAGCTGGAGTTTGTCGACCCCGATCTGCACATCTGCACCCTCAACGAGGACGCCCACCTGCAAATGACGCTGACCATCGACAAGGGCCGCGGCTATGTGAGTGCGGATAAGAACAAGTATCCGAATATGCCCATCGGCGTGATCCCGATCGACTCCATCTTTACCCCCATTAAAAAGGTCAACTACACCGTAACCGATACCCGCGTGGGCCAGATTACGGACTATGACAAGCTGACCCTTGAGGTGTGGACGGATGGCAGCGTGCAGCCGGACGAGGCCATCAGCCTCGCGGCGAAGATCCTCACCGAGCATCTGACGCTGTTCGTCAGCCTGACCGACCAGGTGACCACCATCAGCTTCACCGATCAGGAAGACAACAACAAGGACAAGGTGCTGGAGATGACCATCGAGGAACTGGACCTGAGCGTGCGCGCCTACAACTGCCTGAAGCGCGCGGGCATCAATACGGTTGCCGAGCTGGTACAGCGTAACCAGGAGGACATGATGAAGGTGCGCAATCTGGGCCGCAAGAGCCTGGAAGAGGTCGAGCAAAAGCTTGAGGCGCTCAATCTGTCCCTTCGTCCCAGCGACGAATAATCTTAGCCGATCCGCATAAGGAGGAAATATACCATGGCACAGCGTAAATTGGGCCGTACCGCCGATCAGCGCAAGGCTCTCCTGCGCAATCAGGTGACCAATCTGCTCTGGTATGGCCGTATTGAGACCACCGAAGCCCGCGCCAAGGAAGTGCGCCGCGTGGCCGAGCGTCTCATCACCCTGGCCGTTAACGAGTACGACAAGACGGTTGAAGTTACCAAGGAAACCCACAACGACAAGGGCCAGCTGGTGACCCTGAATGTTGTGAACGACGCTCCCAGCAAGCTGCACGCCCGCCGCATGATCATGAGCTACCTCTACGAGCTCAAGGATGTGCAGAAGCCCGGCGAGGACAAGGCCGACTGGAAAGAGCGCACCAAGGACGTAAAGTATCCCGTGGTGGAGAAGCTCTTCCGCGAGTACGCCCCCAAGTTCCGCGCCCGCAACGAAGAAAAGAAGTGCGCCGGCGGCTACACCCGTATCTACAAGCTTGGACCCCGTCGCGGCGATGCTGCCGAGATGTGCGTGATCGAGATTCTGTAATCACGGGGCAAGGAAAGCCTTTTACCGCACCCTATGCCGAGGTACGCCTGCGTGCCTCGGCTTTTGCGTACTTGTACGGGAAATCAAAATCTGGTATCATGCTGCCGTAGGCAACAGCAAAGGGGAGCGTAGAATGAAGCGTATTGCCAGGGCGGCCCGCTGGCCGCTGATTGTGGTGCTGGGCATTGTGGCGGGGTATCTGCTGCTGGTGGGGGCGTATCTGCTGCCGGTGGAGCCGATGGCCCGGAATGTGCGCGCCTCCGTGCCCGCGCTTAACGGCGAATGGGGGCAGGAGGACGCCTACGAGCAGCTAATCAGGGGTTATGTACCCACCCAGCTGGATAACAGCACCGATGCGGTGATGATGCTGGCGGCGGTGCATGAAAGTGAAAAATCCCCCTTTGTGCAGGCTGCCGAGGGCTGCAACTACGGCGGCGACGGCACCTCCTTTGCGGCGCTGATGGCCTACGCGCAGGGAGAGGCGCTTGACAGCGTTGCCGTGGCGCGGTACTGGCACGGGTATCTGGTGCTGCTCAAGCCGCTTTTGCTGGGAATGAGCTATTTGGATATCCGCATGCTGCTGATGCTGGTTCAGGGCGCGCTGCTGCTGGCGGTTGTCGCGGGGCTGTGCAGGCGCGGGCTGGGTTTTCTTGTGCCCGCCTTTGGCGTGTCGCTGATCTTCATCACCCCGTCCGTAACCGGCTTTTCCCTGCAGTTTTCCACGTCGTTCTGTACCCTGTTGGCAGCGATGATCGCGCTTTTGTATCTGCCACGAAAACGCCTGCAGCAAAACGGTCTGCAGCGGCTGTTTCTGATCACGGGCATGGTGGTGTGCTATGTGGATTATCTCACCTATCCCATCGCCACGCTGGGCATGCCCCTGTGCCTGTGCCCCTTTCTGCTTGAACAAAAGGATGGGAAGGCGCAGCTGCGCTGCTTTGCGTCCTGCTGCCTTTGCTGGGCCGCCGGTTATTTTGGCATGTGGGCAGGCAAATGGGTGATTGCGGGCCTGCTCAGCGATGAGCCGTGGTTCTGGGCCAATCTGGTTGCCAAAATCCGGCAGCGCAGCGCCGGTGAAAGCGACCAGACGGCGATCAGCTATCTGGATGTGCTCGTCAGCCAGCTAAGGCCCTTTGCCAAACGGGCATACCTGCTGGCGTTTGCCGCGCTGGCGGCTGGCTGGCTGCTGGTGCTCTGGCGCAGGCGGCGTCAGCCGTCGCAGCCGTTTCACGCGGCGAAGCGTCTGGTGCTGGCGCTTACGGCGCTGCTGCCCTTTGCATGGTATTTCTTTACCCAAAACCACAGCTTCAACCACGCGTTTTTTACCTCTCGCGCGCTGTCGGTAAGCGCTTTTGCGGCGTGCTGCCTGCTGATGATGCCGCTCAAAAGAAAATGATTTGCTCCCCGGTGCATAACTGCCGCCAAAAGGCAAACGCTATGCAATGAAATGCGTTTTGGCTGGTAGAAACATGAAAGATGAGAAAGAGAATCTGCTGATCCGCCAGATTGACCGCTGGATCGCCGCGATGGAGCGGCTCAGACTATCGGATTACGTGCGCTACGTGGATGATCGCAGACGCATGTTCTGGTCCAATTTTTGGGGCGGCGTGGCGCGCGGCGTGGGCATGGCGGTGGGCTTTACCATTCTGGGCGCGCTGCTGGTGCTGCTGCTGCAGGAGTTGGCGCGCAGAAACCTGCCCCTGATTGGCGACATGCTGGCCAAGATCGTGCGCGTGGTACAGCGGCAGATGGAATAGGAGAATCCCATGCTGTTTTGGATGACTGCGCTGCTGGCGCTGGGGCTGGATGCCGGCGCCAAGGCGCTGGCGGCCCTGTACCTGCCAGACCGCACGATAACGCTTGGCTGTCTGGTGGAGCTGCGGCTTACGCGCAATACGGGCATGGCACTGGGCCTGCTGGCGGATAACGCGGCTGCGGGCGTGGTGCTGCCGCTGACGGCGATTGTGTGCGGCTGGCTGCTGATGCAGCGCTACCGCATCACCCCGTTTACGGCGGTTGCCTGCGGCCTGGTTACAGGCGGCTTTGCCGGCAACTTTATCGAGCGGCTCTGCTTTGGCTATGTGCGGGATATGATCTATTTTCCGTGGTTGCCATGGTTTGTGTGCAATGTGGCGGATATCTGCATCTGCTTTGGCGTGGCGGCGCTGGCGGCAAGCCTGCTCTTTCGCCCGCAGGACTGGCAGGAAAGGTGAGGAACAAAGGATGTCCATGATCGAATACCGGGTGGAGCAGCCCGCGCGGCTGGATGTGCTGTGCGCGCAGGCCGCGCAGGCCAGCCGTTCACAGGCGGCCCGGTGGATTGAAAGCGGCCTTTGCACGGTGGATGGCAAAGTGCAGACCAAGCCCTCCTTCAAGGCCGCGGCCGGCGCGGCGCTGCGCCTGCAGGTGCCCGAGGCGGTGGAATCCACCGTGGAAAAGGAGGATATCCCGCTGGAAATCCTCTACGAGGATGAGGACGTGGCCGTGGTGGTCAAGCCCTGCGGCATGGTGGTGCACCCGGCGGCGGGCAACGAAAGCGGCACGCTGGTCAACGCCCTGCTCTTTGCCATGGATGATTTAAGCGGCATCGGCGGCGTCAGGCGGCCCGGCATTGTGCACCGGCTGGACAAGGACACCAGCGGCCTGCTGATGGTGGCCAAAAACGACGCGGCGCACCAGAGCCTGAGCGATCAGCTGTGTGCGCGCACCATGGAAAAGCACTATCTGGCCGTGGTGGAGGGCTGCATGCGCGAGGAAAGCGGCCTTGTGGACAAGCCCATCGCGCGCAGCAAAAAGGACCGCAAAAAAATGGCGGTCGATCCCGAGGGCCGCGAGGCGCTGACCGAGTGGCGGCTGTTGGAAAACCTTCAAAACGCCGCGCTGCTGGATGTGCACATCATGACCGGGCGCACCCACCAGATCCGCGTGCACATGCAAAGCCTGCATCATCCCGTGGCGGGGGATCCCATCTACGGCTTCAAAAACGGCGTAAAGGTGCCGCGGCTGATGCTGCATGCCCACACGCTGGCGTTTGACCATCCGCGCACCGGCGAGCGGCTGTTTTTCCGGGCGGATCCGCCCGAGGCGTTTGAAAAGGCACTGCAAAAGCTGCGCTGACCGGCCCGGCGGCATAGAACGGATTTCTGTTTTGCCGGAAGATTCCACCCTTTTTCCCCTTGACAGGACAGGCCCGCCTTACTATAATGATTGACAGAGCGTTCCTGAGGTGTGCGCCAGGGCCTTGTTTTTACCCACATTTTCTTAAACGGAGCTCGCGTTCGTCGGCTGGATGTCAGGCCCCCCCTTCGGGCTGTCAGGGGAAGGCAGAATGCCGTGATAGAGCACCGGCCTGCTTAACATAGCGGGTGAAAAAACGGGTACAGCGGCACTTTGGGAGCCTTATGAAAGAGTCTTCGTCAGCTGGACGGGGCTCTTTTTTGTTGCCTGCGGCGGACTGTGCGTGGTATAATGCAGGCGGGATTTGCAAACCGAAACAGGAAAGCTGAGGGAAACCTATGATTTATACCATTGCAATGGACGGCCCCGTGGGCGCGGGCAAAAGCAGCGTGGCGGACGGCGTGGCGAAAAAGCTGGGCATTCTGCACCTGGATACGGGAGCCATGTACCGCGCCTTTGCCTGGTATGCCCTGCAGCAGGGCATATCGGTGGAGGATGAGCAGGCGCTGGGGGCGCTTGCGCAAAAGCAGATGCCCGAGGTGCGCTACGAAAACGGCGCGCAGCATACCTGTATCGACGGCCGGGATGTGACGCAGCTGATCCGCACGCCGGAAATCAGCATGGCGGCCAGCGCCGTATCGCGCTTTGCGGACGTGCGCAGGGCCATGGTGGAGGCGCAGCGGCGGCTGGCCCAAAAGCAGAGCGTGCTGATGGACGGCCGCGATATCGGCACCGTGGTGCTGAAGGATGCGACCATCAAAATCTACCTGACCGCGTCCGCCGAGGTGCGTGCCCGGCGCCGCTTTGACGAGCTGCAGCAAAAGGGCGACCCCTCCACCTATGAGGAGGTGCTGGCCGATGTCATCCGCCGCGACGGGCAGGATATGAACCGCGAGGTGGATCCCCTGCGCCCGGCGGAGGATGCACAGATTCTGGACAGCTCCGAGCTTACGCAGGAGCAGGTGGTGGAGGAAATTGTACGCCGCGTAAGGATGAAGCTGGGCAAAAAGCCCAGGCCCGCGGAAAAAATCGGCTGGCTGTACAGGGTGGCGCGCTGGGTGCTCAGCGTGGTGTTCCACACGCTGTTCCCGGTCAAATATCATCATCCCGAACGCGTGCAGCTGGACGCGCCGTTTATTCTGCTGGCCAACCATCAGCATTTTTCCGACCCCATTTTGATTGCCATTCCGGTTTACCGTTACCAGATCCGCTTTCTGGGCAAGAAGGAGCTGATGAATAATCCGCTGATGGCATGGTTTGCCAGGCAGATTGAGGCCATCCCGGTGGACCGGCACAATATGGATATGGGCGCGCTTCGCACCTGCCTCAAAACCCTCAGGGAGGGGCATGTGCTGGGCATTTTCCCCGAGGGCACCCGCTTCAAGGAGGGCGTGATGCAGGATATTGAAAGCGGCGTTTCCATGATTGCCCTGCGCAGCGGCGCGCGCCTGCTGCCGGCCTATATTGCCGGCAAGCCCCGGCTTTTCCGTACCACGCACGTGTACTTCCACGATCCGGTTTCGGTAAAGGATATCGCCGGGGGTGGCATCAACAAGGAGGCCTGCGACGCTGTAACGCAGCGCATTGCGCAAATTTACCGCGACATGGTGGCCCAGCACCAGCAAAACAGGGGCTGAGCAGGGCTGCTTTGGTTCCATGATGCAATTTTTTGCAAAATATCGCCCGAAAAAGAAGGGAAAAACATAAGGGACGGCGAATAGTTGAAGGTGAATGCTTGGGAGGATTGGGCTATGCCGATAACGGTTGCACGTCACGCCGGGTTTTGCATGGGCGTGAAGCGCGCGGTGGACGGGGCTGTGAAAGCCGCGCAGGAGGGCCGGAAAATCGTTTCCTTCGGCGAGCTGGCGCATAATCCGCAGGTAATCGAAAAGCTGGCGTCCATTGGCGTTACGGTTATCCACACGGTGGAGGAGGCCGCGGGCCGGGTGGTGCTCATCCGCAGCCACGGCGTATCGCCGGAGGTAACCCAGGCGCTTGAACGCACCGCTGACCAGGTGATTGATCTAACCTGTCCCTTTGTGGCGAGGCTGCACGATTTTGTGGCGCGCTACAGCGCGGATGGGTCGCCCGTGATTCTGGTGGGGCAGAGCGATCACCCGGAGGTAACCGGCACCATCGGCTTTGCACAGGGCCCGGTGTATACCGTGCATGATGTGCACATGGCGCAGGCCCTGCCGCAGCTGGAACGGGCGCTGGCCGTATCGCAGACCACCTTTCCCCACGAGCGGTGGGAGCAGATTGTGCCCGTGCTGCGTGAGCGCGTGGGGGAACTGACGGTTCAAAACACCATCTGCACAGCCACGGCATTGCGCCAGAGCGAGGCCAGAGAGCTGGCCGCCAGCGTGGACGCCATGCTGGTGGTAGGCGGCAAAAGCAGCGCCAACACCCGAAAGCTGTATGAAACCTGCAAGGGCATTTGCCCGCGTACCCTGTTGGTAGAGCGCGCGGCGGATATTCCGCCGGGCTTTGCAAATATTCATTCTGATTCCATTGGAATAACCGCCGGTGCAAGCACGCCGGATTGGTCACTTAAGGAGGTTGTCACACGTATGACAGACAAGGAAGTATTGGACCAGCTTACCACCGAGGAGGCGCAGAACAGCTTTATGGCTGATGTGGAAGCGACGCTGGTCAAGATCAGACCGGGCCAGACCGTGAAGGGCACCGTTGTCCAGATTACCGACGACGAGGTGTGCGTGAACATCGGTTACAAGAGCGACGGACTGATCAAGCGCGAGGACCTGGTGGACGAAAACGTTCAGATGGGCGACGAAATCGAAGTGGAGGTCGTTAAGGTTAACGACGGCGAGGGCAATGTCGTGCTGTCTCAGCGGAACATCGTCAATCGCAAGGCCTTTGCCGAGCTTGTCGAGAAGTACAACAACAACGAGTATGTCGAGGGCGTGGGCAAAGAGGTCGTCAAGGGCGGCCTGATCTGCACCGTTAACGGCATCCGTGCGTTTGTGCCTGCCTCCCAGATCGCCAACCGCTATGTGGAAAAGCTGAACGAGTTTGTGGGCCAGACCCTCAAGCTCAAGATCATCGAGATGGACGAGCAGAAGCGCCGCATCGTGGCCAGCCGCCGCGCTGTGGTCCGCGAGGAAGCGGCCGCCAAGAAGGCCGAAGCCTGGGCCAAGCTGGCCGAGGGCGAAGTGGTGCACGGCGTTGTTCGCCGCCTGACCGACTTTGGCGCCTTTGTGGATCTGGGCGGCGTGGACGGCCTGATCCACGTGACCGATCTGAGCTGGGCGCATGTCAAGCATCCCTCTGAGATCGTCTCCCCCGATCAGGAAGTGGACGTCAAGATCCTCAGCCTGGATCCCGAGCGCGAGCGCATCCAGCTGGGCCTGAAGCAGCTGCAGCCCAAGCCCTGGGACGTGGCGCCCGAGAAGTATCCCGCCGGTGCTGTTGTGGTGGGCAAGGTGGTCCGCATTACCACCTTTGGTGCCTTCGTGGAGCTGGAGCCCGGCATCGACGGCCTGGTTCACATCTCCCAGTGCGCTGCTACCCGCATCCAGAAGGTGGAGGACGCCGTCAATGTGGGCGATGAGGTAACCGTGAAGGTGCTCAGCATCGATCCCGAGGCCAAGCGCATCAGCCTGTCCATCCGCGCCCTGCTGGAGCCCGAACCCGCTCCCGTGGAGGAAGTGGCGCAGGAGCCCGTGTATGACAACGGCGAGGAAGCCGTTGCGGTGGATATCGAAGCCTACGCCGCCAGCATGGAGGACGAGGCTCAGCAGTAAGCAACCAAACCCGGAAGGCTGCCGGAGGCCCGCTCCTCCGGCCCTTCTTTCGCAGCGGAACCGGCTGCGCAACGCCATGTTTTCGAAAGGAAGCATGGCGTTTTTGTAAAGGAAAGCTGTTTTTACCTTTTTCGCAGTGATGGAGGTAATGTTTCCAAAAGCAAATGCAACAGCGGAAAATGCTCGCCGGTAAAGGTGATCATTGAACAAGCGTTGCGCAGGGAGCATTTCCCGGTTTGCAAATCAGCCGGGAAATGCTCCTTTTGCCGCCACCCGGCTCCCTGCCGCATAATCCCCTGCCCAACGGCGCATCCTGTCTGGTGATCAAGCAGAAGGGAGCTTCGGGATGCCGGTTCTCAAAATCCTCTTTACCGCCACCACATCCTATGTGGTGCTGTTTCTTTCCGCCAAGCTGATTGGACACAAGCAGATCGCCCAGCTGGATTCCTTCGACTATGTTACGGGAATCACCATCGGCTCCATCGCCGCCGAAATGGCCACGGATCTGGAAAACCCCTGGCAGTCCTTTACCGCCATGGTTGTGTACATGCTGCTTACATGGCTGATGACGATGATTGGCATGCACAGCCTGCGCAGCCGGAAGTTTCTCAACGGCTCGCCCTCCATTATTATGCAAAACGGCAGGCTCTTTCCCAAAAACATGAAAAAGGCCAAGCTGGATCTGAGCGACTTTATGGTTATGTGCCGCCAGCAGGGCTATTTCAACCTGGAGGATATCCATCTGGCGGTGTTTGAATACAATGGCAAGCTGACCATCCTGCCAACCGCCGCAAGCCGCCCGGTTACGCCGGAGGATCTCAGGCTTGCGCCTGCGCAGGAGGAAATGAGCACCGAGGTAATCATGGACGGACGCGTTCTGGAAGAAAACCTGCGCCGCATGGGACTGAATGCGCAATGGCTGAGCAAGCAGCTCAAGGCACAGGGGATCGACAGCGCCCGCAAGGTTTTTCTGGGCCTGTGCGATTCGCAAAACAACCTCACGGTATATCCCATGGAGCCCTGAGCGCAGCGCTGTTTTCTGCCCCAACCAAATGGTGAGGGGCATTTTTTTCTTGATAACTGCTTCTGGAAGTGTAGAAGTGTTTGCGCTTATTTGATATAATGGCTTTGATCAGCCGCCGTTTGTGGAAAGATGAACAAAAGGAAGAAATGCATATGAAGCTCACTTTGAAAAACCTGCTGCCCGGCACGGTTGCCGGGGATGACGTACTGTATCTGCCCGCCGCGGGAGGCGGAATGCTGGTAAACGAAATTGCGTCCACACAGGAACGCTACCTGAACCTGACAATTACCGTGCTGGAGGAGCATTCCCTGGCCTTTGAGCTGCGCGCCTACGGCGCGGGGGACAAAAGCCCCCGCGTAACGGTTCGCTTTGGCCTGATGCCCCGTTACCGCACCAACGTCTGCGTGGATTTGAACTGGCTGGACGGGCATGTGCTGTTTCCCGGCCACACAGCGGGCGAGCTGAAGGTGGTGTGCCACGGCTCGCGCATCGACCGGGGGAGCATTGTCCGCGCGGAGCTTGTCAGCTGCGAGGCCTACCATGACGTTCGCGTACGGCTGGAGGATGTGGAGCTTAGCCATACGCCCCGCGAGGCTGCCCAGCCTCCCGTGGAAAAGCTGGTGGATGAGATGGGCCAGTACATACCCAAGAGCTGGGCGGGCAAGATGCCCAGCGTGGATGCGATGGTTGCGGGCATTCGCGAGCAGGCGGCGCTGCCCAACGCCTATCCCTTTGCCAACTGGACGGCATGGGGCGGCTGCGCGGATCAGAAGCTGACGCAGGGCAGCGGATATTTTGGAAAAATCAAGGCGAACGGCCGCTGGTACATGGTGGACCCGGACGGCTGCGCGTTTTTCAGCGCCGGGCCGGATTGCGTGGTTTCGCGCTGCGACGGACGCGTGGACGGACTGGAGGGACTGCTGCGCTGGCTGCCGCAAAACGACCCGGAGCTGCTGGAGCCCATGCAGCGCGCCTGGGGCGAGGTGCCGCGCACGCAGGGAAAAATGATCTCCTTTGAGCGTGCCAACCTCAAGCGCGCCTTTGGCCCGGACTGGTACGAGCACTGGAAGGAAATGGTGGTCTGCCAGCTGAAAAACATGGGCATGAACACGCTGGCCAACTGGTCGGATCCGGCGCTGTACGGACGCATGCCGTATGTTACCAGCCTTGCGCGCTTCCCGGAAACCAGGCATAAAATTTTCCGCGATTTTCCCGACGTGCTCTCGCCCGAATATCAGGAGGATGCCAGGGTGTGCGCACAGGCGCTGATTGAGCACCGCGACGATCCGTGGATGATCGGCTACTTTTTGCGAAACGAGCCCGGCTGGGCGTTTGTGGATCAGCTGATCATTGCGGACGAGGTGCTGCGCGACCCGCAGGATACCTACTGCAAGCGCGGGCTGATGGAATGGCTTGAGCAAACCTATGCCGATATCTCCGCGCTCAACGCGGCCTGGCAAACCTCCTTTGCCAGCTTTGAGGTGCTCCGTCAGCCCATCGAAAAGGCTTCGGCCTTCTCCGCGCAGGCGCAAAGCGACCTTCGCGCCTTCTCCGCCACGCTCATCCGCGCCTACACCGCCATTCCCGCCGCGGCCTGCCGCGAGGTGGATCCCAACCACATGATTCTGGGCATGCGCTGGGCGTGGATTTCCGATCCGGCGCTGGCCTGCGGCTGGGAGCATTTCGACGTGTTCTCCATCAACTGCTACGCGGTGGATCCCACCTCGGCCATTGAGCGCGTGCGGGAGCTGAACGTGGATCTGCCGGTGATGATCGGCGAGTTCCACTTTGGCGCGCTGGACGCGGGGCTGACCGCCACAGGGCTGGAGGCCGTGGCCACCCAGGCGGATCGCGGCAGGGCGTACCGCTACTACTGCGAGCGCGCGGCGGCGCATCCCATGTGCGTGGGCTGCCATTATTTCCAGTGCTACGACCAGTTTGTGCTGGGCCGTTTTGATGGCGAAAACTACAACATCGGCCTGTTTGATATCTGCCTGCAGCCCTATCACGACATGGCGCAGGCCGTGCGCGCCTGCTCCGGCCGCATGTACCGCATCCACGCCGGAGAGCTTGCGCCCACGGACGACAGGCCCGGCAGCCTGCCCATGATTGCCTACTGATTTTTTCCTGTTCTGTACAAGAGGAAACGTTACATGAGCGTACGCAAGCACATCACAATTTACGATATCGCCCGCGAGGCGCAGGTGTCCCCCGCGACGGTTTCGCGCATTCTCAACGGCAGCAGCACGGTGCGTGAGGAAAAGCGCGAGCGGGTCAGACAGCTGATTGACAAGTACAACTTTCATCCCAACGCCATGGCGCGCGCCCTGAGCGATGCCCAGACCCGCGTGATCGGCATGATGGTGGCGGATGTGGGCAACCCCTACTACAACAGCCTGCTTACCGCCTGCGTCAACGCCGCCTACCAGCGCGGCTATGCAACCATGATGTTCAATACCCTCTCCCGCGCCGAGCTGGAGGATGCGGCCATGGCGCGCCTGCGCGAGCAGCGCGCCGACGCCATGATCATCATCGGCGGACGCATCGATCTGGAAAAGCCGGACCCGGCCTTTGAACGGCAGCTGGATGCCGCGCTGGAAACCATGCCCATCGTCTCGGCCAGCCGCAGCCCGCGCCAGAATATCTACGGCGTGGCGGTGGATCATCCGGGATCGGTGGATGTGGCGATGAATTATCTGCTGGGGCTGGGGCACACGGAGATCGGCTTTGTATACACGGGCGCGCAGTTCTACGGCACGCAGGAAAAGCTGACCCGCTTTCGCCAGAGGATGGCGCAGGCCGGCCTGCCTGTGCGTGAGGAATGGCTGATCCCGGTGCGGGGCTACGACAGCGAATCCGGCCGGGAGGGCATCGAAAGGCTGATGCAGCTTGAAGACCGCCCCCAGGCGCTGCTGGCGCTGAACGACGTGATTGCGGTAGGCATGCTGCAGGGTCTGTTGAGCCATGGGGTGCAGGTTCCGCAGCAGATATCGCTGATTGGCTTTGACGACACCTTCATTACCAACGTTATGACGCCCCAGCTGACGGCCGTGGGGTATAACTACGACGAATATGCCGCCATGCTGATGGACGCCGCCGTGGCTGCCATAGAGGGGCGGGAGAGTGAACGCGACCGGCTGGTGGCGCCCAGGCTGTTTGAAAAGCAGTCCTGTGACAGGCCGCATTCCAAGGCGTAATGCCCGAAACCGGCTTTCCGGCGTGGCGC
>JAEDGL010000230.1 GCA_016297535.1 Clostridia bacterium
TCCCCGATCACGATTTTCGTGGGATCCAGCCGGTTGCCCATGCCCATGCAGCTGATCAGCGGCACGCCCCGTTCCAGGCAGGTCTGAGCCAGATGCAGCTTGGCCGAAACCGTGTCGATGGCGTCCACCACCATGGCGCAGTTTTCCGGCACAGGCACCGGCGTCTCGGGCAGATAAAAGGCATTCACCTCATGCACAACCAGATCCGGCGCAATGTCCCGCAGCCGCGCTGCCACCACATCCGTCTTGCGCCTGCCCACCGTGCTTGACAGGGCGGGCAGCTGGCGGTTCAGGTTGGAAACGGCCACCTCGTCGTTGTCCACAAGGGTGATCTCGCCGATGCCTGCGCGCGCCAGCGCCTCCGCCGCATAGCTGCCCACGCCGCCCAGCCCCAGCAGCATCACATGGGCCTTTTTCAGCCTGTCCATCTGCTCGTCCGAAAGCAGCAGTGCCATACGGTTGAGGCGCGCTTCACGGGTGATATTCATGGAAATCCTCCTTTATTCTCAGGAAAACCGGTATGGAGGTTTCCCTCCTGCCAAAGCTTACAGGCTGTTGATGATCAGCGCAATGCCCGAAATCAGCAGCATGATCAATATGATCTTCCTGGCTGCTTTATCGTTGATAACCGCGCCGGCGCGCATGCCCAGCCAAAGGCTGCAAAGCATGAGCGGCGCAAGCAGGAGCGCCTGCCAAAACACCTGCAGCGTAATGATGCCCGAAACGGTGTACATCACCACGCGAAACGTGTTTTCCACCAAAAACACCATGCACAGATTGCCCTTGAAGGCATGCATGTCCTCCGTCACACGGCTCAGATACGCACCCAGCAGCGCGCCCACGCCAAACAGACCGCACAGCATGCCGGACAGTACGCCAACCGCCGCCGTCATCCATCCCGAAGACCTTGCCGTGCCGCTGCGCCCGGAGCGAAACAGCATTTCCAGCGCAATCAGCACAATAACCACACCAAAGAACACCCTGACATACCCGGCATCCACCCATTTGAGCAAAACCACCCCCGGCAGTGAACCCGCCAGCACCATGCCGCACAGCGGCAGGCAAACCCGCCAGCGGATGGCGCGGCGCTCCCTCCACGCCAGAATGGCATTGGTGGGATAACCCAGCAGCAGCTCCACAGGCGAGATGGCCAGATTGCTTTGGCCAAAGCTGAGGATGGTGGTAAATACCAAAGTATTGGCAAAGCCGCAAAGCCCCTTGACAAAAAAAGCCGCCAGCGTTGCAATCACCCACCAAAGCATTCCAAAGCCCTCCCTCATCCTGTTGCTTCGATTATACAAACCCGCCTACCCCCGGTCAAGATCCTGCCCCCCTGCAACAAAGAAAACCCCGCCCCCGCGGCCATGCCATGGCCGCGGCAACGGGATTCTCAAGGGGCATTGTCCCTTGAGCGGGGTTCCAGGGGCGGAGCCCCTGGCGGGGTGCAGGGGCGGAGCCCCGCCCCTCGCGTTATAGCTTGTTCCTCTGAATCTTTCCGGAAATCGTCTTGGGCAGCTCGTCGCGGAATTCCACAATGCGGGGATACTTGTAGGGGGCGGTGTGCTGCTTGACGTAGGTCTGGATTTCCTTTTTCAGCTGGTCGGAGGGCTGGGTGCCCTTGGTAAGCACAATGCAGGCCTTCACCACCTGTCCGCGCACCTCGTCGGGCGCGCCGGTCACGCCGCACTCCAGCACATAGGGCAGCTCCATGATAACGGATTCAATTTCGAACGGCCCAATGCGGTAGCCGGAGGATTTGATGACATCGTCCACGCGGCTGACGTACCAGAAGTAGCCCTGTTCATCCTGCCAGGCGACATCGCCGGTGTGATACCAGCCGTCGTGCAGCACGGCGTCGGTCTTTTCCTGATCCAGATAGTAGCCAAGGAACAAACCGCAGGGCCTTTTTTCGCTGGTGCGGATGCAGATTTCGCCGGACTGGCCGGGCGCGACGGGATTGCCGTCGGGATCCAGCAAAGCGATATCGTACAGCGGGCTGGCCTTGCCCATGGAGCCCACCTTGTGCGCGTTGCCAACGAGGTTGGCGATGGACAGGGTGGTTTCGGTCTGGCCAAAGCCCTCGATCAGCTGCAGCCCGGTGAGCTTTTCAAACTGATAATATACCTCAGGATTGAGCGCCTCGCCGGCAGTGGTGGCGCGCACCACGGAGGAGAAGTCGTACTGAGTCAGATCCTCTTTGATCATCATGCGGTACATCGTGGGCGGTGCGCAGAAGGTGGTAATGCGGTACTTGCCAAACAGGGGCAGGATATCCGCAGCGTCGAAGCGGTCGAAATCGTAGGTGAAAACGCCGCCCTCGCACAGCCACTGACCATAGAACTTGCCCCACAGCGCCTTGCCCCAGCCGGTATCGGAAATGGTAAAGTGGATGCCGTCGCGGTGCAC
>JAEDGL010000231.1 GCA_016297535.1 Clostridia bacterium
GCCTGAAGAAGCACAACATCACCATCAACCGCAAGATGCTGGCTGATATCGCCGTTAACGATCCCGCCGCTTTCGCCAAGCTGGTGGAAACCGTGAGGGGCTAATCCCCATCACACAAAGCCCCCTCGAAACCGAGGGGGCTTTCCTGTTACGGAGAAAGGAGGAAAACGCTGTGCCGTCCATCACCACGCCCGGCATTGTGCTGCGCTATGCCAACTACCGCGATCACGACCGGATGCTGACCCTTCTCAGCCCGCAGCACGGAAGGCTGGATGTGCTCTCCCGCGGCTGCCGCCGCCCCAAAAGCGCGCTGATGCCCGCAAGCGAGCTGTTTGTGCACGGTGAGTTTGTGTGCTATCAGCAAAACGACCGCGCAACGCTTACCTCCTGCCAGATCACCGATACCTTTTATCCCCTGCGTATGGATCCCTACCGCCTGACCTGTGCCAGCTATATGGCCGCCCTGTGCGCCGCCGCCGTGCAGCCGGATGAGGAATCCTCCGCGCTGTATGCGCTGCTGCTCAAAGGGCTGTACTACCTCTCCTACGAGCCTGAGGCTGATGCCCTGGAAACCACCACCGCTTTTTTGCTGCTGTTTGCCGATGCCATCGGCTACCGCCCGCGGCTCAGCCGGTGCGCGCATTGCCGAACGCCCCTGGAACTATCCGGCGGCGCGCCGTTTGACATTGCCGCAGGCGGTCTGTGCTGCCCGCAATGCGCCTCGCGATCCACCTTCTGCCTTTCCGTTGACGCCATCAAATGGATGAGCCAAACCCTGCGCAACGGCCTGGCGCCGCAAAAAAATACCGGCGCCGGTACGCTGTTTGACGTACTGCGCCGGTATGTGGAAATGCGGCTGGAAACGCCCATCAAGGTCAGTAAGCTGTTACCATGAGCGGGGCTGGAGCGTGCCGTCGTAATACGGCGCGCGATTGAGCTGCGCCTTGTAGCCATGATCGATGGTATACTGATAGGTGTATTCAACGCTGCCGTTAAGCAGCACAATGCGCTTGCGCGTTACATGATACTTATCCGTTTCACGAAGCTTGGGCAGGCATTCCTCCAAAACGGAACGCATGGCCTCCTGCTGATCCACCGTGAGATAGGCGTATCCGTTGGGGCGCATCAAAAAGGCGGTTTCGGCGCCCTCGGAATGCAGATAACGCAGCACCACGCCGGTTTTGTCCACCGCCAGCTGTTCAATGGCGTGCCGTCTTGCAAACTGCAGCAGAGGAATCATGTCCTCGAACAGCTGGGAAGCGTACAGCTTCTGCACGCGCAGCTGCAAACGTTTTTCGCGAAGATGCTCCTGATAAAAATAAACCACCACAACGCCGGCCAACAGCGCCGCAAGCAGCACAGGCAGAACGGTCTGCACAAGCAGCCACTCCCATCAATCATGATATCCTATCATACCATATTTTGTGGTATGGCTGCAATAGAGGCACTAACCAAATAACCGTACATTTTTTAGGTAATCTGTTACATGATTCGCCTGATACTACATATTGTGGCTGCACACAACGCAAATCTTACAGATAGGCTTTCATTTTTTCAACGTTTTCCTCCTGAATATTCAGCAGCCGTTCGCCCAGCCTGCGGGCTTCCTCGTCCTTTCCCTCGTATTTTTTCAGATGACGTATGGTTTTCACAATTCCCATGGTTGTACCCTGAATCATCATTTCCGCGATTTTGCTTCGTGAGTCATCCCTGGCCAATTGGCACGCGGTCATCATGCCGGTGGACATCCTGGCCATTAGGCCGTTTCCGCCAGGCTCTTCCCCGCTGTTGCGAATCATCTGCGCCGCGTCGCTGCGCACATTTTCATATTCGCTGCGTTGCCTTTTCAGTTCCCCCAGCAGCTTTTGTTCGGCATGCTTCTCCACCGCGTCAATTCCTTCGCAGCCCATATCCGCCGTTTTGTATAGATACTGCAGCAGCTCCATTTCCGGCAGGCAATTCATTTTTCATCACCTCAACCGTCAGTATGCCGCAAAAAACCCGGAGCAAACGCTCCGGGCTTTGGTATTTAATGGAAGATTACTTGTTTTCAATCCAGCCAAGGCTGCGCTGTACGGCCCTGTGCCAGCCGGCAAGGGTTTCTTCGCGCTTTCTGGCATCCATTCCGGGGCGGAAGGTCAGATCCGGCTTTACCATGGAGGCCGCTTCCTCCTTGCTGCCATACAGGCCTACGCCGATGCCGGCCAGCAGCGCCGCACCCAGCGCCGTGGTTTCCAGCACCACGGGCCGCACCACCGGCACGCCCAGAATATCCGCCTGGAACTGCATCATAAAGCTGTTGGCGCTGGCGCCGCCATCCACGTTCATCTGACGGGGCATGCGCCCGCCGCGATCCGCCACCATGGCCTTGAACAGGTCGTAGCTCTGATAGCAGATGG
>JAEDGL010000232.1 GCA_016297535.1 Clostridia bacterium
CGTGAGAACACATGAACCTGAATCATGCGCGTCTGCCAATTCCGCCATTCCCGCGAATGCGAAAATGATTATAGCATACGTTGTGGCGTTTGTAAATGCCTGCAATCAAAAAAGATTGTTTTGCCTGTGTACTGGACAGCAGGGCGCGGTTTTGCTATACTGACAGCAGCATTTCAGCAACATTTCCATATACAAAGGAGGATGCTTTGGATGCCTGTTTTGGATATGCCCCTTGAAAAAATGCTGGTTTATCAAGGCGTAAACGAGTGCCCTGCCGATCTGGATGCGTTCTGGGACCGGGGAATAGTCGAGATGGAGGCGCTGGGCAGCGGGTGCGAGCTGACGCTTGCGCTGGATCTGCCCCATGCCCAGGTGTATGATCTGTGGTACACCGGCGTGGGCGGTGCGCGCATTCACGGCTATTTTGCCCGTCCGCGCAGGCTGGAGAAGCCCGCGCCCGCGCTGCTGCGCTTTCACGGCTACAGCGGCGACCGCGGCAGCATGCTGAAGCAGCTGGGCTTTACCGCGGCGGGGCTGTGCGTGGCAGCCATCGACTGCCGCGGCCAGGGCGGCCTGAGCGAGGATAACGGCCAGGTGCTGGGCAACACCCTGCACGGCCACATCATCCGCGGCCTGGATAACGAGGATCCCCGCAAGCTGTACTATTACAGCGTGTTTCTGGATTGCGCCCAGCTGGCGCGCATCGTAATGGCCATGGACTGCGTGGATGAAACCCGCGTAGGCGCGTGCGGCGGATCGCAGGGCGGCGGGCTTACGCTGGCCTGCGCGGCGCTCACCCCCACGCTCAAGCTGGCGGCGGCGCAGTATCCCTTTTTGAGCGATTACCGCCGCGTGTGGGAGATGGATCTGGACAAGGACGCCTACAGCGAGCTGAAGGAGTATTTCCGCCATTTTGATCCCCGCCACGAGCGCGAAAAAGAAATCTTTACCCGGCTGGGCTATATTGATGTGCACAACATGGCGCACCGCATCCGGGCGCGCGTGCGCATGTATACGGGGCTGCAGGATAACATCTGCCCGCCGTCCACCCAGTTTGCGGCCTACAACCGCATTACCTCGCCCAAGGATTATCAGATCTACCCCGACTTTGGCCACGAAAATTTCGTTGGCCAGGAGGATGATCTGCTGCAATTGATGATGCAGCTGTAAGAAATCAGGAGGGAAAAACAGATGATTCGTCAATCCGCATTCCAAAACGCCGGCAAGCTTCTCAAGGGAGCGCTGCACAGCCATTCCACCCGTTCGGATGGCCAGCTTACGCCCGGCGAGCTGATTGCTATCCACCAGCGCAACGGATACGATTTTATGGCCATCACCGATCACCAGATCTACAATTTTCAAAATCATCTGTCCGGCAGCACCATGACCATCCTGCCCGGCATGGAAATGAGCTGCGATTTTGACGACGACCGTCCCGTGCACACCTTCCATTCCGTCTGGCTGGGGCGCGAAAAGCCCCATAATCCCTACGGGCAGGATCAGGTGGTGCCCCCGTGCCGGGTCAAGGATCAGACGGCGTTTCAGAAGGTGCAGGACGAAGGCCATGCCAACGGCCAGCTTACCATCCTGTGCCACCCTCAGTGGAGCGGCACGTTTGTGCGCGAGTTTGAGCAGCTGCGGGGCAATTTTGCCATGGAGCTGTGGAACACCGGCTGCGTGCTGGAAAACAACGTGGACGTCAATAACGGCTGGCTGTGGGACGAGCTGCTCATGCAGGGGCAGAAGATTTACGGCGTGGCGGTGGATGACGGCCATTATGAAAGCCATCAGTGCCACGGCTGGGTCATGGTAAACGCCCGCAACACGGTGGATGATCTGCTTTTCGCCCTGCAAAACGGCGCGTTCTACGCCTCCACCGGCCCGGAAATTGACGATTTCTGGATTGATGACGAATTGGTTGCCCATGTTAAATGCTCTGCCTGCCACCATGTCCGCTTCATCTGCGCCGCCTCTGTAACCACCATGATCTTTGGCCAGAACGGCCAGCCCATCATGGAGGCGTCCATGCCCGTAAACCGCTGCTACCCCTACCTGCGCGTGGAGGTTACCGACCTGCACGGCCGCGTGGCGTGGAGCAATCCCATTTTCCTCAGGTAAAGCGCCGCTTCATTAAGTACAATCCGAAAATGGCAAACCCAGACGGACCCTTACAGCCCCCCGGCAAGGGGCGGCATTCATCACACACAGACCCGTTACAGCAGCGCAGGCTGCTGTAACGGGCTTTGCCGGTTAGTCGCGTACAGGTTTGGAACAAAACAGGCATACAAAGCGGACTGGGGAAAACCATGAGTATTCCCAGCGGTGCGGTATCTGGATTGCAGCATTTCTGAACCAGAGAAAGCGGCCATTCTTTCCCCGGCTTGTAGAAAA
>JAEDGL010000233.1 GCA_016297535.1 Clostridia bacterium
ATGTGGAACGCCGACGGCGGCACCGCCAGCGAGCTGGCCTACAAGAACATCCCCTTCTACATGACCAACCGCGGCTACGGCGTGTTTGTGGAAAGCAGCTCCGACGTAAGCTTTGAGGTTGCCAGTGAAAAGGTGGAGCGCGTGCAGTTCAGCGTGCCCGGTGAGGTGCTGGTGTACGATATCATTTACGGCGGTACACCCAAGAACACGCTGGATCTGTACACCGCGCTTACCGGCCGCCCTGCGCTGCCCCCGGCCTGGAGCTTTGGTTTGTGGCTGTCCACCAGCTTTACCACCAACTATGACGAGGCCACCGTGGCCTCCTTCATCGACGGCATGGCCCAGCGCGATATCCCGCTGAGCGTGTTCCACTTTGACTGCTTCTGGATGCGCGGCCACAACTGGTGCGATTTCGAGTGGGATCCCGAAACCTTCCCGGATCCCGAGGGAATGCTGCGGCGCTACCACGAGCGCGGGCTCAGGATCTGTGCGTGGATCAACCCCTATATCAGCCAGGCCTCGCCGCTGTTTGCCGAGGGCATGGAAAAGGGCTACCTGCTTAAAAAAACCAACGGCGACGTATGGCAGACCGATATGTGGCAAAGCGGCATGGGCATTGTGGACTTTACCAACCCCGCCGCCTGCGAGTGGTACGCAGGGCATCTGCGCCGGCTGATGGATATGGGCGTGGACTGCTTCAAGACCGACTTTGGCGAGCGCATTCCCGTGCGTGACATCGTCTATTTCAACGGCATGGATCCTTTGCACATGCACAACTACTACACCTATCTGTACAACAGGCTGGTGTTTGAAACCATCCGCGAAAAGCGCGGCGAGGGCGAGGCCATGGTGTTTGCCCGCAGCGCCACCGCGGGCGGCCAGCAGTTCCCCGTGCACTGGGGCGGCGACAACAGCGCCGTTTACATCTCCATGGCCGAAACCCTGCGCGGCGGCCTTGGCATGAGCCACTCCGGCTTTGGCTTCTGGAGCCACGACATCTCCGGCTTTGAATCCACCGCCCCGGCGGATGTGTACAAGCGCTGGTGCGTGTTCGGGCTTTTGTCCAGCCACAGCCGCCTGCACGGCTCCAGCAGCTACCGCGTGCCGTGGCTGTTTGACGAGGAGGCCTGCGATGTGCTGCGCAAGTTCGTCAAGCTCAAGTGCCGGTTGATGCCCTATCTCTACGCCGCTGCGGTGGAGGCCCACGAGCACGGCACCCCCATGCTGCGCCCCATGATGCTGGAGTTCCCCGATGATCCCGGCTGCGACACCCTCGACCGCCAGTACATGCTGGGCGGCAGCCTGCTGGTTGCGCCCGTGTTTAGCAAGGAGGGCCAGGTGGATTTCTATGCGCCCGAGGGAGAATGGACGAACATCCTGGATGATCACCCCGTGGCCGGCGGCGGCTGGCGCAGGGAGGTGCACGACTTTATGAGCCTGCCGCTGATGGCGCGCGAGGGCAGCGTGATTGCCATGGGCGCCTGCGACAACCGGCCCGATTACGACTATCTGGACGGTGTGGAGCTGCATGTGTACAGGCTGGCCGAAGGCAAAACCGCCACCTGCAGGGTGTACGACCTGCAGGGCAAACTGGCCGCCACCTTTACCGTAACCATGCACAACGGTCAGGCCGTGGTGGAAACCGACAGCCAGAAGCCCTATTCCGTGGTGGTGCATATCTGAGCTTGCCAAACCGGCATTTGCATGGTATAATAGCTCTTGCTATGACGAAGAACGCCCCCGCAACAGGCGATCGCTTCAGAGAGGACGGCAGACGCTGCAAGCCGTCTGCGAAAGCCGCGGGTCATTCGCTTCCGAGCTTTTCCCCTGAACTCTTTCAGTAGGGGGAGACGGCTAAGCCCCGTTACCGGCCAAGAGCGCATCTACGCCCTGCGTACGTGCGAAATTTGGGTGGTACCGCGGAGTATGCCTCCGTCCCATTGGGGACGGGGGCTTTTCTTTTGTCAATCATACACACATTGGAGGAGGAACAAATCATGGCTGTTGTGGATACCCTGCGCGAAATCCGCGAGCGTGTGGAAAGCGAGCTGGCGGGCTTGAACAGCTCCGCCGTGCTGGATGCGCTGCGCGTGAAGGTACTGGGTAAAAAGGGCGAGCTGACCGCTCTGCTCAAGGGTATGGGCCAGCTTGCGCCCGAGGAGCGTCCCGTGGTGGGCGCGCAGATCAACGAGGTGCGCCAGTGGCTGTCCGAAAAGATGGATGAGGCGCAAAGCCGCATTCAGGCTGCCGAGCGCGAGGCCGCCATCCGCGCCGAAACCATCGACGTTACCGAGCCCCGTGCGCTGCCCCGGGTTGGCAGCGCGCATCCCATCACCCTGGTGATGGACGAGCTGATCGAGTGCTTCACCGGCATGGGCTTTG
>JAEDGL010000062.1 GCA_016297535.1 Clostridia bacterium
CCCTTTTCCTTTGCCTTATACAAAGCGGCGTCCGATGCTTCGTACAGCTGATTGAACGTTGTCTCCTTTGTGGCGATCACCGCGCCCATGGATATACCGGTACCGCCGGTTGCAGCCTTCAGCGTTATGTTCAGTTTGTCAAAAATCTGCTGCGCCCTGTCAAGCATTTGCTCATCTGCGGTTTCCGGCGGGAAAAACAGAACAGCCGCAAACTCGTCTCCACCCATCCGGCAGGCGCGATCCTCTTTTCTCAGGGACATGAGAAGCGTATTGGCAACCAGTATCAGGTGCTTGTCGCCATTGTGATGGCCGTAGCTGTCGTTATACTCCTTAAATTTGTCTACATCCATCATCAGCATCAGGATCTTGGTTTTTGCTTCCAAAAGCTTAAGCTCCACATCACTGCGGAAGGCGGCGTGGTTGAGCAGCCCGGTCAGCGAATCCTGGCGGTAGGTCTTTTCCCAGTACTGCAGCCGGATCTGCGCCTTGTTCTGCTCGGCGTCCATAAGCATTTTCATGGAATAGGTGTTGGAAATATCCGCGATGATAATTTCCGAGCGTTCGGCACGCGCAGCGGAATCAAAATACAGTCTTCCAAAGCAGAACACATAGATATCCGAGCCATCCTTGCGGCGGATTTTATGCTCCTGGAAAACAAGCGTGCTCTTGGCCAGATTTGCGTTGGTCTGGCACAGATACTCCATGCGGTCTTCCTCCGGTATCAGATCGGACTGGAGCATCGGGCGTTCAAGGATATCCTGCTGCGTGTAACCGGTAAGCGTTTCGAAATTTTCGTCAACAGAGATAATCTGCATGGACTCGTTAAGCAAATACCAGCTGTGTGGCACCTGATGAACGTTGCGGCTGGTTTCAGGGGCCTCGGAAGGGGCTTCTCCGGGACGTTCGGTTTTCGGGGCTTCGGGGGATGCGCCGTCTTCGTGCTTCTGCGCCGTATCCAGAGGGCTCTCCTTAAGCATCTGCAAAAATTCGGATACAATAAAGGGGTCAAACTGGGTTCCCGCGCATTGCTTGAGCTCCTCCATGGCTTTGATGGGCGACATGGCGGCCCGGTAGGATCGCGTATTGGTCATGGCGTCATAGGCGTCTACCACCGCGATGACACGGGAGAGAATGGGGATGCTCTCCCGGCTCAGGCCATCCGGATAGCCCTTGCCATCCCATCGCTCGTGATGATGCAGTATTTCATCCGCGATTCCGCTGAGTTCGTTGCTGCTTTTGGCAATTTCATAGCCCTTTTTGGCATGCGATTGCAGCATTCTCCATTCCTCGCCGGACAGTTTGCCCGGCTTGTTGAGAATTTCCAGAGGGATGCCGATTTTGCCGATGTCATGCAGCAGGCACAAAAGCAGCAGATTGCTTTGCTGGATATCCGTCAGTTCAATTCGCTTGCCCAGCTCCGCGCCCATAAACTGCGTGCGGCGAACGTGATGCTCCGTGTCGCTGTCGCATTCCTGCAGCGCGCGGATCAGGGAGGTCAGCATTTCGGAATGGATGGATTCCCGGTCGAGCAGCTTTTTGGTGCGCATCGCTTTGGATGCGTCCTGAATAACCTCAAGAATATCCGTGGCTTGCCCGGTAAAGAGATTGATGGCATATTGGATTTTGCCGGGAAAACGCTCCTTTACCCGCGCTATGCATGCCTGCATCTCACTTTCGCTGCTGTGGCTGCACAGTACGATCAAATAAGCCTCCATGCCCCGTACGTAGTAGGATTGTCCTGGAAAGCATTGGCGCATGGTATCGGCCAGCAGCTTGATTTTCTGGTCGCCCATGTGCGTACCCTGCGTGCTGTTGGTCAGCGACAGGCTGTTGATATCGCAAATTGCCACAGCCGTTGGACAGGGAAAAGCGTTTGGGTTTTCCCTGGTAAAGAGCTGAAAGCTTTCCCAATTCTGAAAGCCTGTCAGCAGATCCGTTTCCAGCGCCGCATTGGAAAAGACAAACAGCTGTCCCAGGCTCTGTCCGCGGTCGTTTTTGAGGTTGCGAATATCGCAGCGCAGGGGACGGATTTCCGGGCCGTTTTGAACGTAGCACTGCAGGGAACAGCTGTCGTTTTTCTCTTCTGCGTCCAGGGAGAGGTTGTAACAGCGCAGAAAATCCTCCAGCCGGGCGCATTTCTCCATCTGAATACCACCCAGCAGGTCATCCGCTCTCTCGTTGCGTAGAATCAGCTGATCGTGATAATCGAACAGAACAATTCCCTGCCCGATATTTTCAAAAATGCTGGATTTAAGGCAGTTAAGCATGCCGTGCGTGGAGTAATTAAAGCAGCTCCAGTAAAGTAGAAAAGCCGTCAGGCTGTAACCGCAGATGGAGTAATCCAGCAGACTGTACACGTTTTCGCCGGGCCAGAACAAAAACACGGCGTTTACCGATACAATGCACAAAATGCCGATGACCACATAGCGGTACTGGGCGCGGTATTCCCGCGGTATTTTATGCTGCTTGCGGATCATGAGAAAAATGACGG
The DNA here is from genome assembly GCA_016297535.1 of Clostridia bacterium. Taxonomy (GTDB): domain Bacteria; phylum Bacillota; class Clostridia; order Christensenellales; family Aristaeellaceae; genus Limiplasma. Next base: position 2,492 of record JAEDGL010000062.1, read on the forward strand.
TTGCCACCAGCGTATAGGTAAACACCAGATGCAGCCAGTACAGCGGCATCATCTGATAGCTGTATTTGGAAAGGAGCGTGTCTCTGCGCACGTAATGAACGGCGATTTCGACAAACGGGTTGATGGCAAATACAATCACCTCAAACAGCGTATAGACCATGGCTGCCACAAAGGCAATGCGGCCGTATTTGGAAAACTTGCCGCGCGTAAAATACACGGTAAACATCAATAACGCAAGCAGCATCAGATCAATGTTGACAAAATAGATGCTGGACATTACTGAAACGCACATGTAATCATCATTCAAGATGCTGATCAGGTAGCTGATATCCACTACAGCCGCGCCCAGACAGGCATAACCCAGATAACGCCCGGTCGTTTTGTTTTTCTGGCGAGATTTGACTGCCAGAACGATATCAATCAATGCAATGAAAATAGAGAATATCGCATAACCATTAAGAAACATGGTATTCATGCTGTAAGAAGCCTCTCTTTCCGACAGCTCCGTCTTTTGTCGATGATGTCCATACTTTATTTATACATCCATTCTGTGTACAAATCAATATCTCCAGAGGAATTTCTTACAGAAGATCCATTTGAAGGTTCAGAAAGGGAGAGGTTTCCTCTAAAACCGGCCTATCGGAGCATTGAAAGGCTGTTTTTGCTTCGGAAAAACCGCATACCGGAAAAAATCGACCGTTTGAGCGTTTTTTCCCATTTGCCGTTTCATTTGTGATATTCTGTACATGCTGGAGGTGAATCCAATGAAATTCAGACTGATCATTGATCCAACGGGAGAGGAGGAAATCATTGCACGTGTGCAGGACCGCTCGGCACTGACGGATCAAATTGAAGCGCTGGTGCTCAGGCATGCAGGCACGGACAGCATTGCGGCCTATACCGAGGATGATACCAGAATGCTGCCTTTTGCAGACATTGAGTGCATTACCGTTATCGACGGCAAAACCTATGCCATTGATACCCACAACCAACGCTACCGTCTGAAACGCAGACTGTACGAGCTGGAGGAGGAATTGCCCGGCTGCTTTATCCGCATCAATAAATCCGCTCTTGCGAACGAAAAACGGCTGGAACGCTTTACCGCGTCCTTTAACGGCGCGGTGGATGCGGTGTTTCAATGCGGGTATACGGAGTATGTATCCCGCCGCTGCTTTGCCAGAATTCGAAGGAGGTTTGAAAAATGAAAAAGCTGACGGTTTCCTTTTTGAAAAGAGGCTTGATGGCCGCAGCAGGAGGCCCGCTGATTTTGGCGGTGATCTACGCATGCCTGGCAGCCGCCGGCAAGGTAACGGCCATGGATCCCCTCAAGGTGTGTACCGAAATCATCACGGTAACGGTGATGGCTTTTATCGCCGCCGGAGTGGGTGTGGTGTACAGCGTGGAAAAGTTGCCCATGCTTCATGCAACGCTGATTCACGCGGCTGCGTTGTATGCGGATTATTTGCTGATTTATCTGTTTAATGAGTGGATTCCCAGAAGCGCCCGTGGTATTGGCGTGTTTACGCTGATCTATGTGTGCGGATATGCGGTTATCTGGCTGTTTGTTCTCTTTTCCATCAAAATGCGCATCCGCCGGCTCAACCGCTGCCTGAAGGAGGAAAAAGCATGAGAAAACCGTTCCTGGACCAGATGCGCTACAGCATTGTGCTTCTGGTGATTGTTTATCATATCTGCTATCTGTTTAACAGCGCGGGCGTAATCACCAATGTGGTCATTCCCGGCATACCGGCAATGGATGCAATTCTCTATTTGTGCTACCCCTGGTTTATGGTTGCGCTGTTTCTGATTTCCGGCGTATGCGCGCGTTATGCGCTTCAAAAGCAAACGCACAGGCAGTTTTTGAAAACCAAGGCGCGCCGCCAGCTGCTGCCTGCTCTGGCAGGCCCCTTTGTGATTGGATGGATCAACGGCTGGATCACCAACCAGTATGTGGATATTTTTGCCGGCGCCGGTCCGATGATTCCCGGAGTAATCAAATACCTGATCTGGTGCGCCAACGGCATCGGTGCCCTGTGGTTTTTGCATGAGCTGTTCCTGGCGGATTGTGTGCTGGTGCTGCTTCGCAAGCTGGATCGCAAAGACCAGCTGTGGCAGCTTGGCGGCAAAGCCGGACTGCCGGTGATTTGCCTGCTGGGGATAGCCCTGTGGGGAAGTGCGCAGATTCTGAACACCCCCGTCATTGAGATTTACCGCAACGGCATTTATCTGTTTGCGTTTCTGGCAGGCTATTGCGTGTTTTCGCACGAGCATATTCAGGAGCTGCTTTCAAAGCACGCGCCTGTGCTGATCGCTGTGGCTGCCGCCCTGGGAGTAAGCTATACCTTGGTGTACTGGGGAAAAAACTATGCGAGTATGGAAAACCTGAAATCTCTTCTGACCAATGCTTATGCCTGGTTCGGTACGCTGGCGGTATTCGGGGCGTTCAAACGCTGGCTGGATCGTGAAACCGCCTTTACCCGCTATATGGTGCCGCGCAGCTTTGGCTTTTATGTACTGCATTATCCGCTGCTTGCGCTGGGCGCATACGCCATGGACAGGCTGCTTCATCTGCCGGTATGGAGCCTGTATGCGCTATTGCTTCTTGGCAGCGTGCTTTTGCTGCCCCCGCTGGTTGCGCTGGTCAAGCGGATACCGGTGGTGCGCGCGTTGCTGCTGGGCGAATAAAGCAGGAAACCGTTTCTTAAAGCAAAGGAACGGTTTTTTTGTGTGCGCAGGGTAGCAGGAGGGATGCTTGACGCTGTTTTCCGGCTGCATTATAATGTGGCTGATGAGAAATGATGTGTATCGAAAGTGAAGCCGGTATCCAAACAGACTGGTTTGCATGAATGGAAAGGGGGAATCTGTATGAAACGCAAAGCGCTTGGATGGGTACTTCTGCTGTTTGTTATTCTGGGATGCGCATCCTGTACGCGGGCACAGGAGCTGGAACTGCTCTTTTTTAACGCCGGAAAAGCAGACGCGTGCCTGCTGAAAACGGCGGGAAGCACCGTTTTTATTGATACGGGCAAAGATAAAATGGGCAAGGAGATTGTTACCTATCTTCAAGAAAACGGCATTACAGAAATTGACGTGCTGTTTATCACCCATTTTGACAAGGACCACGTCGGCGGCGCAGACAGGCTGCTGGAAGCGGTGCCGGTTCACCAGATCTATGAACCCGCCTATGCAAGCGAGAGCAAGCAGTATCTGCAGTACAGGGAAGCGGCTGAGACAACGGGCGCAAACGTTGTCCGCCTGTCGCAAAACACCTCCTTCGAGCTGGACGGCGTTTTTTACGAGGTGGATGTGGCCAACCAGAACGATTATGGCGAGGATGAGGAAAACGATTTCTCGCTTGTCATCAGCCTGCGCCATGGCGAAAACCGTTTTCTGTTTGCGGGCGATGCGGAAAACCCCCGCCTTTCCGAATTGCTTTTGGAAGGAGTGGGCGAGCATGATCTGCTCAAGGTACCGCATCATGGCAGGGCGGAAAAATTAAGCGCTTCTTTCTTTGCGGCGGTCAAGCCACGGTACTCGATCATCACAAGCGATGAGGAAAACCTGGAGGAGGAAAGCGTTGTGAATGCGTTAAAGCAGTACGGGCAGGTTTATCTAACGCGATTGGGCGCCATAAGCTGCATATCGGATGGAAAAACCATTTCCATCAGCCAACAATAAAACCTCCATTACAAAATACGCGGGAAAGGCAGAAACAGCCATGATGGTTTTTTTCCGACACTTACCCAGACTGCTTTCATCAAAAAGAGTGCAGTTTGCCCGGCAAACTGCACTCTCTTTTGATGATCAGGCTTTTACTTTTAACGCACGCATGGCGTTCAGAATGGCAATAACGGAAACGCCAACATCCGCAAATACCGCCAGCCACATGCCGGCGCGGCCCAGGGCAACCAGAATCAGCACCAGCAGCTTCACGCCCAGCGCAAAGGCGATATTCTGCCGTACAATGGCCAGCGTTCTGCGGCTGATGCGCAGGGCAAGCGCTAACTTGCGGGGGTCGTCATCCATCAGCACAATGTCAGCGGCTTCCACGGCGGCGTCGCTGCCCAGCGCGCCCATGGCCACTCCAACATCGGCCCGCGTTAGAACCGGCGCGTCGTTAATGCCATCGCCAATGTAAACCAGCACCTGATCCTCCTTTTTTTCTTCCAGCATGCGTTCCACATGGTTCAGCTTATCCTGCGGCAGCAGCTGGGCGTGCACCTCGTCAATGCCCAGCTGCGCTGCCACCGCTTTGGCTGCGGAGTGCTGGTCGCCGGTGAGCATGACGGTTTTCTGGATGGATTCCTTCCTCAAAGCCGCAAGCGCTTCCTTTGCGCCGGGCTTGGGCTCGTCTGCTACCACCAGACAGCCAAGATATTCGCCGTCCCTGGCCACATGCACAACGGTACCGGCGGTTTCGGGCGCGGTAACGGCAATGCCAAGCGCGCTCATCAGCTTGTCATTGCCTGCGGCGATGGTTTGACCATGGTACACAACGGTTATCCCCTGTCCCGCGATTTCCTTCACATCATGGCATTCATCGGCGGAAACGGGTTCTTTGAGCGCTTCGCAGATGGAACGGCTGATGGGGTGATTGGAATGCGACTCCGCGATGGCGGCGGTTTCGAGCAGCGTTTGCTCATCGGTACGGACGGGATGGAGCTGCGTTACATGAAAGCGGCCGTGCGTCAGCGTGCCGGTTTTGTCAAAGACGGCGATGCTTGCCCGCGAGAGCATTTCGAGGTGGTTGCTGCCCTTTACCAGAATGCCGCAGCGGCTTGCCCCGCCAATACCGCCGAAAAAGCTGAGGGGAACGGAAATCACCAGCGCGCAGGGGCAGCTGACCACCAGAAAGCTCAGCGCGCGGTATCCCCAATCCGCCCATCCGCCGCCCGTGATAAGGGGCGGAATCAGAAACAGCAGCAGCGCCAGAAGGCATACGGCGGGCGTATATACGCGGGCAAAACGGGTAATAAAGCTTTCGACAGTCGCTTTTTTGTCGCTGGCGTTTTCCACCAGCTCCAGAATGCGCGCAACGGTGGAGTCAGTATAGCGCCTGGTGGTGCGAATGCGCAACAGACCGGACTGGTTGATGCATCCGCTGATGACGTCATCGCCCACGGCTACATCGCGGGGAAGGCTCTCTCCCGTGAGAGCAGAGGTATCCAGCGCAGAGGTTCCTTCCACAATGATGCCGTCCAGCGGGATACGTTCGCCCGCGCGTACCTGGATGATTTCGCCGGGCGATACCTCCTCGGGATCGACGGTTTCAATCTCGCCGTTTCGCTCCACCTCGGCAGTTTCGGGCCGGATGTCCATCAGCTCAGCGATGGAAGCGCGGGATTTGCCAACCGCATAGCTCTGGAACCACTCGCCAATCTGGTAAAACAGCATCACAGCCACAGCCTCGTGATATTCGCCAATCAGCAGCGCGCCTACGGTTGCAATGGCCATCAGAAAGTTTTCGTCAAACACCTGGCCGTTGCGGATGCCCGAAAAAGCATCCTTGAGCACTTCCAGTCCCACCGTGAGGTAGGCGATCATCTGCAGAACAAACGCAATGGTTTGGACCGCTGCAAAGTCTGGAAAGACAACCGGCAAAAGCAGGCCAATCAGAAACAGCGCCGCGCTGAACCCGATGCGGATCAGGTTTTTCTTCTGCTTGCGGGACATGGGAGAACCCTCCTTGGATGAAAAAATCATCGAATGATCAGGCAGTCCTTTTCAATCCTGGAAATCGCCTTCTGCGCCTCGTCCAACACACGGTCAAAATCCGCCTCTGCGGCTTCCAGCGTCAGCTTCTGGGTCATAAAGTTCATGGCTGCATGCTCAACACCGGGAATTTTGCGAATGGCTTCTTCCATTTTGGCCGCACAGTTGGCGCAATCCAGCTCCTGCATTTTGAATACCTTTTTCATGGGTGATTCCTCCGTTCATCATTCTTTTACGTGTTCCATACCCTGGTTGATGATGGCATGTACATGTCCATCCGCCAGAGAATAAAAGACCGTTTTTCCGCTGCGGCGGCTCTTGACCAGCTTGCTTTTTTTGAGCACACTTAGCTGATGGGAGATGGCGCTTTGCGTCATGTTCAGCAACGTTGCGATATCGCACACGCACATTTCGCTTTCAAACAGGCAGTATAGAATGCGTATGCGCGTGGAATCGCCAAACACCTTGAAAAGCTCGCTCAGCTCAAAGAGCGAATCCTCATCCGGCATTTCCTGCGATACTCTGTTTACAATGTCCTCATGAACATGCATCAGCTCGCAGATACTGCAGGCCGTTCCCTTGGGCAAATCATTCACCTCACACTTCTGAACACTTGAATGATTGTTCATATGTATAATACTCCGGTTTTCGTTCTCTGTCAATGCCCTCTGGAAGAAAATTTGACGAAAAGTTCTGCGCATGATAAGATATTCCCGTTTGATGCAAAGGAGGAAAAACCATTGATTCGCCTGATCGCAACGGATTTGGATGGCACACTGCTGGAGCCGGACGGTACCCTGCCGCGGGATACCTTTGAGGTGGTTCGTTTGCTGGATGAATGCGGAATCCGCTTTGCGGCGGCCAGCGGACGCCAGTATGGTAACCTTGCGCGACTGTTTGCGCCCGCGGCCGATCGAATGGCTTTTGTATGCGAGAACGGGGCGCTGTGCATGGTGGATGGCGGGGAAGCCGGTACGATCGCCATCCCGGAGGATATGGCCCGTGAGATTATGGAGGACGTCCAGCGCCTGCAGATGAATCTGCTGATCAGCGGCAGGCACACCTGCTATATGCTGGATCAGAACCGCCGGTACACGGATGATATTGTTTACCGGTTGCGCAACACGGTAACCATTGTTTCCTCCGTGGAGGAGATTGCAGAGCCAATTTTGAAAATTTCCGGCCAGATTGATACCGGCGTTGCCCAGCTGGCCCCTGTTTTGCAAGAAAAATGGGGCAGCAGGCTGACGGCCACGGTATCCGGCCGCGACTGGTTTGATTTTACCCTTGCCAACAAGGGTATGGGCCTGGAAAAGCTGATGCGCCATATGGGACTGCAAAAAGAAGAAGTTGCCGCTTTCGGCGACAACTTTAATGACGAAACCATGCTGGATGCGGTTGGGTACCCGTTTTTGATGGAGGCGGCACACCCCGATCTGCATAAGCCTGGGTATCATCTTTGCCATCGGGTGATCCCGGTGCTTCGCTCCATTGCAGGGGCCGGGGGAGATCCTTTTGTGGCGTTACAGGCGCTTAACGGATAAAGTTGGTGCTGATGCCCGGCTCGCGCTGGGGCGGAGCAATGCCGTTTTCCCTGCCGCATTCAATGCACCGCAAAAGCCATGCCATGTTGCGCGCCAGCGTGCGCATAATCTGCAGGCCTTCCTCGTCCTTGCGTACATCATCGGGCGTAAGGCCGTGCACCTGATTCCAGTACTGCGAGGAAACCACGGGCATGCAGTTGATGGTAAAATATTTGGTAACATCATCGAAAGTGGAGGTGCATCCGCCGCGGCGGGCGCTGACCACAGCGGCGGCCGGCTTGTAGGCCAGGCTGCGGCCCCGGCTGAAGAACAGCCGGTCCATGAAGGATTTCAGCTGGCCGGAAATGCCCGCATAGTATACAGGCGTACCAAAAACAAGGCCGTCCGCCTCTGCCAGCTTTTGGGCAAGCCGGTTGACCGCGTCGTCAAACACGCATTTGCCAAGCTTGCGGCACTGGCCGCAGGCGATGCAGCCGTGAATCTCCTCTTTGCCGATGTGGAGAATCTCGCTTTCCACACCCTGCCGGGCCAGCTCGGCGGCGATTTCGCTGAGCGCGGTATAGGTGCAGCCGTGTTCGTGAGGGCTGCTGTTGATCATGACTACTTTCATGCTTTTAAACCTCCTTTTGAAGCCTATGCGGAGAAAACCATCATCCAGAACCGCAATGGAAAGCCGCCGGACCCAAAACGGTTCCGGCGGCTTTGAAGTCGATGGGGGATTACTTTACAGCAATCTTTTCGTAAAGCTTTACATATTCCCCGGCGCTGTGCGTCCAGCTGTAATCGCCCTTCATGCCGCGAATGCGCAGCTCTCTGATAACCTCGGGCTGATCTCTGTAATAGCTCAGCGCACGGCGGATGACATACAGCATGTCATGCGCGTTGTAGTTGAGGAAGGTAAAGCCGTTGCCTTCCTTGGTGTACTCGTTGTAGCTGAGCACCGTATCGCGCAGGCCGCCGGTTTCGCGCACGATGGGTACGGTGCCGTAGCGCAGGCTCATCATCTGGCTCAGGCCGCAGGGCTCAAACTGAGAGGGCATGAGGAAGAAATCCGCGCTGGCATACAAACGGTGCGCCAGCTCATGATCCATGGCAAAACGGGCTGCCATCTTGCCGCGATACTGCTGCTCGGCCCAGCTGAACAGGTTGGTGTAGCGGGCTTCGCCCATGCCAAGCACCACCAGCTGAACGTTTTCGGACATGATATCGCCCAGCACATGATCCACCAGATCCAGACCCTTCTGGTTGCTCAGACGGCCCACCATGGCGATCAGCGGGATGCCGGCGTTTACCTCCAGACCCAGCGCTTCCTGCAGAGCCAGCTTGTTCTGCACCTTGTCATCCAGCGTATCGATGGTGTAGTTCTTGACAATCATGGGATCCTTTTCGGGATCGTAATCCACAATGTCAATGCCGTTGAGCACGCCGTACACGCTGTCCCTGCGGGCGCGGATCAGGCCATCCAGCCGCTCGCCGTAGTAGGCGGTGGTGATTTCCTCGGCATAGCTGGGGCTGACGGTGGTGATGGCATCTGCGTAAACAAGCGCGGCCTTCATGAAGTTGGCGCAGCCATAGTATTCCAGCTTGTCGCTGGTCCACAGCCCGTCGCCCAGACCCAGCACATCCTGCACTTCCTTAATGCCGAAAATGCCCTGATACTGCAGGTTGTGGATGGTGAACATGGTGCGGATATTGGCATAGAAGGGCAGATGCGCGTACTGGATTTTGAGCAGTGCGGGGATCATGCCGCTTTGCCAGTCGTGAGCATGCAGGATATCCGGCGCAAAGTTGATAAGGGGCAGCAGGTTGAGCGATGCGCGGCAGAAGAAGCCATAGCGCTCGTATTCGTCCCCGCCCAGACCATAAATGTAGGGACGGCCAAAGTAATACTTGTTATCCAGGAAATAATAGGTAACGCCATCCTTTTTCAGCGTCTGCACACCGCAGTACTGGCGGCGCCAGCCCAGCTGCACCTCAAAATCCAGCAGATATTGCATTTTCTCCTGCCACTTGGGGGCAATGGCGGAGTAGAGCGGCAGGATGACGCGAACGTCGTGTCCCTGACCGGCCAGCACGGGAGCAAGCGCTCCGACAACATCCGCCAGACCGCCGGTTTTAACAAAGGGTACGCATTCGCTGGCCGTAAACAGAATTTTCATGGGTCTTTCCTCCAAACTTCTTATGCTGCGATCAGATGACCATGTTCTTGGAAATCACAATCGGGTAGGAGCTGGGGCCGATAAGGTTGCCGTTGCGGCGGATGATAGCGCCCTTGTCCAGAATGCAGTTTTCCAGGTGCACGCCTTCTTCAATGCGGACATCCTGCATGAGAATGCAGTTTTTGACGCTTGCACTCTCGGCGATTTTTACGCCGCGGAACAGCACGCTGTGGCTGACGGAGCCGTTGATGATGCAGCCGTCGGCGATCATGGAGTTGACAACCGTGGCCTTATCGGTATACTGGGCGGGCATTTCATCGCGTACTTTGGTATAGACGGGGCAGCTGTCACTGAACAGCTCGTGACGGGTTTTGGGATCCAGCACCGCCATGTTGAAGCGGAAGTAGCTCTGCACGCTGTCCAGGCGGAAGCAGATACCCTTGTATTCGTAGGCCTGCACCTTGATGGCGGCGTCGCGCGCCATGCGCTGCAGCACATCGCGCACCAGCTCGTGATAGCCGTGGGCGGCTCCGCGGTCCACCAGATCAATCAGCAGATCCTTGCGCATAATCATAACTTCCATGCTGGTGTTTTCGTAGCGGGGGTTGGTGGGATCAATTTCGATATCCAGAACCACGCCGTCCTCGCGAACATCCAGATAGGTGCCGTACTCGGAGCACTGCATATCGGGCCGCTTGGTGTACATCATCATGATATCGCAGCCGGATTCCATGTACTTGTCAAACATGTCGCGGAAATTGGTGTTGTACACGATCAGGCTGTTGGTGATCAGCACATATTCCTGACGGCTGCGCTTGAGGTAGTTCATGTTGGAATGCAGCGCATCCAGCGATCCGTTGTACACGCCAACGTTATCACGGGTCAGGAAGGGGGGCAGAATGTAGAGGCCGTCGGTTTTGCCGTGCAGGTCCCATTCCTTGCCGCTGCCCAGATGGTCCATCAGGCTGTGGTAGTTCTTCT
>JAEDGL010000234.1 GCA_016297535.1 Clostridia bacterium
ATTTCCGCCAGTTTCTGTCGGAAAAGATCGCGAAGCGAGCTTTTTCGACACGTTGAACCCGGCTTTCGCAAACGTGAAAGCCGGGTTTTTAGATGGCGTCTTTGCAGCTGATCCATCCGGCGGTATTGCGTGCGGGCAGGGGAGAACGCGGCGGCGCCTTACAGGGGCAGCCAGGCCTCCATTTCGCTATCCCTGCGCCAGGTTTTGCCCGCGGATGCGTAATCCACCATCTGCAGGCGCTGCGTACCCGTGTTTACCTCAAACACGCCCTGGCACGGGAACGAAACCGTCTCGTTTGCCAGCCGTTTGACCGACACAGCATCCGTAAATGAAACCGGCGTTGCCACCGGGCCCATCCGCCTGTCACGCGCCAGCGCAAGCGGGCCATACAGCACCGCAGCATACGCGGGTTTTTCTCCCGCCGCCCACACAACGCGCGGATTCATATCAAGCGCAAGCTCTATTTCATCGCCGTTTTTCCATTGCCTGCTGATGGACAGAAATGCGCCCGCCTCCACATTTTGCAGCGCCGTTCCGTTCAGCCACGCATGGCTGTGCCGGGCAAACGCCGGAATGCGCAGCGCCAGCTCAAAGGGAAGGCCGGGGTCTTGCCCGGCGCAGGCAACGCGGATTTTGACGCGCCCATCGGCGGGATAAGCCGTCTCAATCTTCAGCGCTACCGGGCTTTGCTGCTGTGTCTCGGGATGGGTTAGCTCAAACGAAACGGTCCCCGGCAGATACAGCCCGATTTCCACGCGGTTTTCCTGCGCCCGCGCGCTGGCCATGGGAACCAGCGCGGTTCCTGCCGCGCCGATGGCGATGCAGCAGCCAAAGAACTGCGTATCCTGCTGCATGCTTTTGAAGCCGCCCACGGCGCGCCCTCTGATCCCGGCGCGCAGGGGGCTGTAGCTGTCAAAGACCTGTCCCGCGCCTCCCTTTGCGGCAATGCAGGTATCGTAGACGGCTCGATAGCATGCCTTATCAAACGTTGCTTCGCCGCCGCAGGTGCTTCCCCCGGTGTTTACCGCGCCGTAGAGCGCGTTGAAGGCGGAAACCTCCAGCTCATCCAGATACCGGGGATCGCCCGTCATCAGGTACACACGGTACATCAGCTTCATCCAGGTTACGGTAACGCAGGTTTCCAGCATCAGCCCATCATAGCCTGCGTCGCTTTGCGCAACCGTGGAATGGTTGAACAGCTCGTGCTTGCAGCCGGATCCGCCAACGATGGTTTTTTCCGAAAGCAGCAGCTTATCGGCAAAGCGCACAACCGCCTGCGCCCATTTTTCCGTGCCGGTTGCCTGCGCGTACTCCCCAAGCCCTTCAAAGCAGGACATCAGCTCGTAAGCCTTGACCACGGGGTATTCGTACGGATAAAGCCGGTCTTCGTACGCGGCCTCAAAGATCGAAAAGCCGTCCGCCCCTCCCTCCGACAGGATATAGGTTGCAAAGTCCAGATACGCCTGGACACCGGTTTCGCGGTACCAGCGCACCACCGGCTCCAGAATGGAGCTGGAATTGATGCCTCTCCAATGAGTGGAGGTTTTGGTGATCCGAACCTGGTTTTCGCCCGGCCCAACATGCGCCACGATGTAATCGAGCTGCCTGCAGGCGGCTTGCACAATGCGCTGCTGCTGCTTTGGATCCAAACAGATCCCGTAAAAATGCCACAGGCCCAGCAGTACATATTTTCTGCACCACAGATCCCAGCCCTGAAACTCCTTCTCGCGGCTGTAGGTGGCGATCCGGCCGTCCAAATCCTGGTGCGCAAGAAGGCGATCCACCGCCTCGGACAGAATCTGGTACAGCACCTCATCCCCTGTATACGCCCAGGTCATGCATGCGCCGCGCATCAGCTTTCCCCAGTATTCGCCCCGCCAGCCAAGGTCCGCATCATCCACGGCACCGGCAAACTGATCCGCGACAAGCGCCCAGAGCGTACGATCCTTTAGCTGCTTTTCCTGCACAAAGCGCAGCATGTCATCGGCTATTCCCGTATAGTGACACGTCATTCAATCTCGCCATCCTTCTGTTGTCCTGTTTGAGTATCCCGAACGCATGGTACCGGCAGGGGGAGAAGGCGGCCCATCCGCCCGTGCTTTTGGAAAGCGCCTTTTCCGCCGTTTTTGCGCTGTAAACCGGAGAGGGTTTTTGTTGTGTTTTTCAGAAAATCGGGGCCGCGCATGGGTTTGACAGGATGATGATAACCCGGAAGAAACACAGAATCAAGGCTTTTGGCGCTTTTGCGGGCCTGCCAGTTAGAATGAGAAAATGCGTCCGCCGGTTGTTGCGCTCTCCTCTCCCGGGCACCCGTCCGCCTCAAAGGCAAACAGACGCACCTGCTCCCGTCCCCAGGTTTCCAGAA
>JAEDGL010000063.1 GCA_016297535.1 Clostridia bacterium
GCCAAGTTTGACGAGCTGACCGCCGATCTGGTGCAGCGCACCATCAGCCCCGTCAACAAGGCGCTCAGCGACGCGGGCCTCAGCGCCAGCCAGATCGACAAGGTGATCCTGGTGGGCGGCTCCACCCGTATCCCCGCCGTGCAGGCCGCTGTCAAGAAGATTACCAACACCGATCCCTTCAAGGGCATCAACCCCGATGAGTGCGTGGCCGTGGGCGCCGCCATCCAGGCCGGCGTTCTGGGCGGCGAGGTCAAGGACGTGCTGCTGCTGGATGTTACCCCCCTGTCTCTGGGTCTGGAAACCGAGGGCCACATCTTCACCAAGCTCATCGAGCGCAACACCACCATCCCCACCAGCAAGTCTCAGGTGTTCTCCACCGCCGCAGACGGCCAGACCGCTGTGGAAATCCACGTGCTGCAGGGCGAGCGTCCCATGGCCTATGACAACAAGACCCTCGGCCGCTTCCAGCTCACCGGCATCCCCTCCGCGCCCCGTGGCGTGCCGCAGATCGAGGTTACCTTCAACATCGACCGCAACGGCATCGTGAACGTTTCCGCCAAGGACAAGGGCACCGGCAACGAGCAGAAGATTACCATCACTGCCTCCACCAACATGAGCGAGGAGGAGATCCAGCAGCGCGTGAAGGAAGCCGAGCAGTTTGCCGAGGCCGACAAGAAGCGCAAGGAAGAGGTTGAAACCCAGAACCAGGCGGATACCCTGATCTATGAGATGGAGAAGCAGCTGCGCGAAAACGGCGAAAAGCTGGATGCTGCCGACAAGGAAACCGTGCAGACCGAGATTGACAACCTCAAGAAGGTTCGCGAGGGCGGCGACGCCGGCGCGCTCAAGTCCGCCATGGAAGCGATGACCCAGAAGGTGTACGCTATCTTTGGCAAGCTCTACCAGCAGGAGGGTGGCCAGCCCGGTGCGGAGGGCCCCCAGATGAACGACGACGGCACCATCGACGCTGACGCCGACGTGCAGTAAGGGCCAGGGGGGACGCAGGGGCCTCCGCCTCTTGCCCCCCTTTCCAAGAACTTTGCCCTTGGAAAGCCCGGTATTGACTGCGCCCTGCGCAGTGAATGGATATCAATCAAATCTTGAACCCCTTTTCCGGTTTGTGCGGTAAAGGGGCTCAAGTCTGTTACAAGCCCCGCCTCTGACCGCTCCAAACGGTCAGTGCCGGGATTCTTAAGGGGCATCGCTCCCTTAAGCAGGGTTGTTGGGGGTTCCGCCCCCAACCCTCGTACTTTATCGAAGAGGTGAGCTTTTGGCTAAGCGCGATTATTATGAGGTGCTGGGCGTCAAAAAGGACGCCACGGATGCTGAAATCAAGAGCGCATACCGCAAAAAGGCCAAGGAGTGCCATCCCGATCTGCATCCGGATGACAAGGAGGCCGAGGAGCGCTTCAAGGAGCTCAACGAAGCCAACGAGGTGCTCAGCGATCCGCAGAAGCGCCAGCAGTATGATCAGTTCGGCTTTGACGGGCCCAACATGGGCGGCGCGGGCGGCTTTGATTTTAACGGCTTTGGCGGCGCGGGTGGCTTTGAGGATCTTTTCTCCAGCTTCTTTGGCGGCGGCATGGGCAGCGCGCGCCGCAACGGCCCCGTAGCCGGCAACGACCTGCAGCACCGCATCAGCATTACTTTTGAAGAAGCGGCCTTTGGCTGCGAAAAGAGCATTGATTTCTTCCGCAGCGAGCTGTGCGACGAGTGCTCCGGCAGCGGCGCAAAGCCCGGTACCCAGCCGCAAACCTGCCCCACCTGCAAGGGCAGCGGCCAGGTGCGCACGGGCGGCGGCTTTATGGTAACGGTTCGCACCTGTCCCACCTGCGGTGGCGAGGGCAAAGTCATCAAGGAAAAATGCTCCGCCTGCAGCGGCACGGGACGCGTTCGCCGCAAGCGCAACATCAAGCTGCGCATTCCCGCCGGTATTCAGGATGGCGTAAGCATGGTCAAACGCGGCGAGGGAGAGCCCGGCATGCGCGGCGGCCCCGCGGGCGATCTGTACATTACCGTCAGCGTAAAGCCGCACAAGCTGTTCAAGCGCGACGGCAGCAACATCCTGCTGGATATGCCCATCAGCATTACCCAGGCGGCGCTGGGCTGCGAGCTGGATGTGCCCACGCTGGAAAAGCCGGTCAAGCAGCGCATTCCCGAGGGCACGCAGACCGGCACGCAGTTCCGCATCAAGGGCCAGGGCTTCCCCAACCTGAAAAACGGCCTCAAGGGCGACCTGATCCTGACCGTCAATGTGGAGGTACCCCGCAAGCTGAGCGAAAAGCAGAAGGATCTTCTGCGTCAGCTGGACGAAAGCATGGGCGGCAAGGAATACGAGGGCCGCAAGTCCTTTGCGGAAAAGCTGAAGGAAATTTTCAACTAAACAGGCCAAAAGCGTGTCGCTTTTCTGCACACGCTTTTCGGCGTTATGCGAAAGGAAGGAAAACAGATGCAGTGGGTTGAGGCTGTGGTACACACCACCACCATTGGCAGCGATTTGATTAGTGATGAGCTGATGGCGCTTGGTGCGGCCGGCACCGAAATTGTTGATCGGGCGGATGTGCCGGATCCCCGCAAGGCGGGCGTGTACTGGGAGCTGTATGATCCCAAAATGCTGGAGGAAATGCCGCAGGATGTGCTGGTGAAGGGCTGGTTTGAGCTTAACGAGCACACCCATGATGTGCTCAACAGCGTTCGCCAGCGCCTGAACGAGCTCAAAAAGGATGCCTTTGTGGATATGGGCACGCTGGAAATGGACATGCAGAACGTGGCCGATGAGGATTGGTCCGAAAACTGGAAAAAGTATTACAAGCCCTTCCGCATCGGCAGCCATCTGGTGGTTAAGCCCACCTGGGAGCCCTATCAGGCCCAGCAGGAGGATCTGGTGATTGAGCTGGATCCCGGCATGGCGTTTGGCACCGGCACGCACGAGACCACCAACATGTGTATGCAGCTGCTGGAAAAGCATCTGCAGGATGGCATGCGCGTGATGGATGTGGGCACCGGCAGCGGCATACTGGCCATTGCGGCGGCCCGCCTGGGTGCAAAGCAGGTGCTGGCCATTGATATCGATCCCTCTGCTGTGAAGGTGGCCAATGAAAACGTGGCGCTCAACGGGGTGCAGGATCAGGTGCGCGTGGTGGTGGGCGATTTGTGCAAATCCGAGGCCATGCCCTGCGACCTGGCCGTTGCCAACATTGTGGCGGATGCCATCTGCATGCTGGCCGGCCCGCTGACCCGCCATCTGGAAAAGGATCGTCTGCTCATCTGCTCCGGCATTATCCGTGAGCGCGAGCAGGATGTGATGAACGCCGCCCTCCAGGCCGGATATACGCTGTTTGACCGCATTGAAAAGGGCGAATGGGTGGCGCTTGCGCTGAGGAACGAGGGAAAGTAATGCACCGTTTTTATGTGGATACGCCCATTTCCGAGCCCGGCATGCGTGTAGCGCTTTCTCCCGAGGAAAGCGCGCACGCCGCGCGTGTGCTGCGCCTGCGCGCGGGGGAGGAGGTGCGGGTGCTGGACGGCGAGCAGCTTTGGGAGGCCCGGCTGGAAAGCGTGGATCCCGGCGAAACCATCGCCCGGATAACGGCGCTGTGCCCCTCGCCCGAGGCGCCTGCGCAGGCGGTGCTTGTGCAGGGTCTGCCCAAGGCGGACAAGCTGGAGCTGATTGCCCAAAAGGGAACCGAGCTTGGCATGTGGGAGCTGTGGCCGGTGGAAATGGAGCGCAGCGTTGCCAAAGCCGACAGGGCGGACAAGGCCCAGAAAAAGCGCGAGCGCTTCAGCCGCATCGCCATGGAGGCCGCCAAGCAGAGCGGCCGCGCCCATGTACCTGCCATTGCCCCGGTTCTTTCGTTTGCACAGGTGCTGCCAAAGCTTACGGAGTTTGATCTGGTGCTGGTGGCCTGGGAGGAGGAGCATGCCCTGCCCATGAGCCGCGCGATTGCCAATCATACGGCTACGCACGGCGTGCCGCGAAGGGTGCTGATTGTGATCGGCCCCGAGGGCGGCATCAGCCGGCGCGAATGGGAGCAGCTTGCGCAGCACGGCGCCCTCAGCGTTACGCTGGGCCGGCGCATCCTGCGCACCGAAACCGCCGGGCTGTGCGCCCTCAGCGTGCTGTGGGCGGCGCTTGGAGAGATGTAAGGAGGGTGGACATGCCCAAAACCGTATGCTTTACCACGCTTGGCTGCAAGGTAAACCAGTATGATACGCAGGCAATGCTGGAGCAGTTTGAGCAAAAGGGCTACCGTGCCGCCGAACCCGGCGCCGCCGCGGATGTGTATGTGGTAAACACCTGCACCGTAACCGGCACGGGTGATAAAAAGAGCCTGCAGATCATTCGCCGCTGCCGCAGGCGCAATCCGCAGGCACAGCTGGTGGTAACCGGCTGTCTGGCCCAGCGGCTGGGCGAAAAGCTGCGCGATACCGGCGCAAGGCTCATTCTGGGCAACCAGTACCGCGCCCGGGTGGTGGAGCTGCTGGAAAAGGCCGTTGCGGAAAATACGCAGATTGTGGCGGTGGAAGCCGTGGAGGGCGTTCCCTATGAAATGCTCAGCATCCACAGCCACGAAGGCCATACCCGTGCCGTTATGAAGATTCAGGAGGGCTGCGACAACCGCTGTACCTACTGCATCATCCCGTCCGTGCGCGGCAGCATCCGCTCCCGCCCCCTGCAGGCCATCCGTGAGGAGGCGCAGGCGCTTGCACAGGCGGGCTTTCAGGAGCTGGTGCTCACCGGCATTCATCTTACCAGCTACGGCCGCGATCTGGCGGATCATCCATCGCTGGCGCAGGCGGTAAAGGCCGCCTGCGTGGAGGGCGTCACCCGGATCCGTCTGGGCTCGCTGGAGCCGCGCGTGGCGGGGGAGGCCTTTGTGCAGGAACTTTGCCAGCTTCCGCAGCTCTGTCCTCAGTTTCATCTGGCGCTGCAGTCCGGCAGCGACAGCGTGTTGCGCCGCATGAAGCGCGGCTACAATACCACCCAGTTTATGGCGGCGGTGGAGCGCATTCGCGCCGCATGGCCCATGGCGGCCTTTACCACCGATGTCATCGTGGGCTTTCCCGGCGAAACGGAGGAGGAGTTTGAACAAACGCTTCGTTTTTGCCAATCCGTCGGGTTTGCGCGCCTGCATGTATTTCCTTTCAGCCCCCGCGAAACCACACCCGCGGCGCAGATGCCGGATCAGATCGCCGAGAGCGTGAAGGCCGACCGTGTGCGCCGCCTGATTGCGCTGGGGGACGGGCTGGCAGCGGATTACCGCCGGGGCTTTCTTGGCAAAACCGTACCGGTGCTGGTGGAGGAGCCCGATCACGACGGCGGCATGGCGGGCTATACGCCGGAGTATATCCATGTACGCGTGCCCGAAGGAAAAAGCGGCTCCATCGTATCCGTCCGCCTGACGGCCCTTACCGAAGAGGGCATGACGGGCGAGATTGTCTGAACAACATACAGGGAGGGTTTTTATGAACGATTGTCTGTTTTGCAAAATCATCGCGGGTGAGATTCCGTCCAAAAAGGTTTATGAGGACGAATGGACCTACGCCTTTCACGACATTGCCCCGCAGGCGCAGACACATGTGCTGGTGGTAAGCAAAAAGCATACTCCGGATGTGGCGCATAACGCGGATTTGACCGATCAGGAGCTGGCGGCGTGCCTGCGCACCTGCGCCAAAGTGGCCGACCTGCAGGGGCTTACCGGGAACGGCTTCCGCATTGTCAACAACTGCGGCGAAAACGCCTGTCAGACGGTCAAACACATCCATTTCCATGTGCTTGGCGGCGAAAAGCTGAGCGAAAAAATGGCGTAAGAAATTTGTAACGAAATCCAAAATAAAGGTTGACGGGACGGAAAAGAAGCGCTATAATATATACATGTTCGCCATACGTTCCTAACGAACAAGGCGAGATGAGCGAGGGGAGGGATAACAGTGTCCGAGGTACGCATCCGCGAAAACGAATCCCTGGAAAGCGCTCTGAAGCGGTTCAAACGTCAATGTGCTCGCACAGGTGTTTTGGCAGAGGCTCGCAAGCGTGAGCATTATGAGAAGCCCAGCGTAAAGCGTAAAAAGAAGGCCGAGGCTGCACGCAAGCGCAAGTACTGATTCATCAACAGTCAAAAACCGTTCCGGTTATTCCGGAACGGTTTTTTGCATCACATCAACCCCGGCTGGTTTTGGACTGCCAGCCGGGGTTGCTTTGTTATTCCGAGGCGCGCCGGTCAAAGCAGCGTCCGCAATCCGCAATATAGCGCAGCGCAGAGGGAACCAGCATGGGATCGATATAGGTAAGGATGTGGTAGGTTTCAAACGACAGGGTTTTGTGGAAGCCGATGGCCTTGAGCCCCTCCACAAAGCGGTTCCAGTCCAGCAACCCGGTGTAGGGCGGCATGTGCGAATCCTGCACGCCGTCGTTGTCGTGCACATGGAAGCACTCGATGCGGTCGCCCAGCTGGATCATGGCGTTTTTCACATCATGGCCCATCAGCAGCAGGTGGCCGGTATCCAGGCAGAAGGCAAACACACGCTCGCCGGCGATTTCGTTCAGCCTGTCCACATACTGGCAGGCCTGCGTGATATCCGAACAGATGGCCTGATAGCGCTTGCCGCGGAAGGTGGTAAACATGTTTTCCAGACAGATGATTACGCCATGCTCTCTGGCCGCGGGAATCAGCGCGGCGTAGCGCTGAATGTTCAGCTCCCATTCGGTCTGGGGATCCAGCTGCTGCTCGTAGCCCAGAAAGAAGGGATGGATCACCAGCCTGTGGCAGCCGATATAGGCGCAGCCCGCAATGGTTTTGCGCAGCGCATTCAGCAGGTAATCGTTGTAGCCGTTGCTGGGCTCGGCCACATAGCAGGGGAAGGGCGCGTGCGCCTGATAGTTGTCGATGCCGTATTTGAGCGCCGCATCCTTCCAGGGCCTGAAGTAGGCAAGGCATTCGTCGCCCTCCGCGTCAAAGACGGGCACGTGCTCCATCCGCACGATCTGGTCGTAGCTCAAAAGGGTATCCAGATTGACATCCACCGCGTCAAAGCCCGCTTCTTTGATGACGCGATAGGCTTCCTCCACGCCATAATACTCTTCCACACCGCCGGTTTGCACGCTGATCTGAAACATAGCTGTCTTCCTCCGTATTGTGTTGAGATAACAATGATTGTGCTCATTATACCGCCGCGCAGAGAGATAAGCAAGCCCTGTTGTTACAAGTTTGCGGTTGACAAAGAGGGTAGACAGTTGTATCCTACGGGTAGACAATTGTCACTTCAAAAAAGGAGGGCGAAGGATGACTCATTCATGCACACAGGCCGAGTGGAGGATTCTTGAGCTTTTGTGGGAGCGGGGCACCATGACCGCCGGGCAGCTGATAGAGGCGCTGCAGGCCGAAAACGGCTGGACGCAGCATGCCGTGTGCACGCTGCTTGAGCGGCTGGAGCAAAAGGGATTGATTGCCTTGGAAGAAAACGGAAGCCTCAGGCGTTATGTTTGTAAACAGTCCAGACAGCAGGTGAGCATCGCCCGCTGGCCGCTGGAATGCAGCCTGCCCCAAAGGCTGAAAAACCGTTTGCCCGTAGGAGGAAAGCACCAATGAGAACCGCGTTGATCTATAATTTTCTGATTGAGGCCAATCTGATGGCCTCCATTGCCATCCTGTTGATGATTCCCGTACGGTGGCTGTGCCGCAGGCAGCTGGGCAGCCGGGCCATCGCCTTTGCGTGGCTGCTGGTGGCCATCCGCCTGCTGTGCCCGCTGGCGCTGCCCAATCCCGTGATTCACGAAATCCGCTCTGCGTTTGCGCCGGATCTGGCCATCCGTCCCATTGCGGGGCAGGTTCAGGTGCGCTTTGCCGACGCGGTGGATGCGCTGTACGACGGCGTCCGTCTTTCCGGCTCCGGCAGCGCAATCGAGGAAAGCCTGCATACCCTGCGTGATGATACCGGCAACGGTATGCTTTCCATCCGGCTGATGAAGGTGTATCTGGCGGGAGCGGCGCTGACCGTGGGCTGGTTTGCCATCAGCAACTGGCGCTTTCGGAAGCAGCTGCGCGCCGACCGGATTGAGCCCATCAGCGGCAGGGCACTTGCACAGTACAGGACGCTCTGTGCGGAAATGCACATCAGGCCCATTCCCGTTTTCTATGTGGATCCCCTGCCCAGCGCCTGTCTGGTGGGCTGCTTCAGGCCCTATATCGCGCTGCCCCTTACCGCCAGACCGCAGGAGCTGGAGCATGTGCTGCGACACGAGCTGTGCCATTACAAGGCGGGGGATCACTGGTGGTGCGCCGTGCGGCTGGCCTGCTGTGCGATTCACTGGTTCAATCCCCTGGTGTGGCTTGCCGCGCGCATGAGCCGTACGGATGCGGAGCTGGCCTGTGATGAGCGCGTCATCCGCCACATGGATGAAGCCAGGCGCCGCGGCTATGCGGGCGTGCTGGTGCTTAGCGCCTGCAGGCGCGATCTGCCCGGGGTTTCGGTGCTGTCCACCGGCATGAGCATGACCGGCCGCAGGCTCAAGAAGCGCGTGACGGATATCCTGTCCAACCGTCAGGCCCGCAGGGGACTGGCGCTGGGCTTTGTGCTGCTGGCCTCCATGGCGCTCATCGGCGCGTTCTGTACCGCCGAAAGGCCAGTGCTTGCCGGCATCCCTGCGGATCACATGGCCTATCAGTCGCAGCCCGTATCCACCGCCGTATCGCTTACGCAGGAGCAGGAGCAGCAGGCCATCGACCTGGCCAAAGCGTTCTGGAGCAATGAAACCCTGCAGGCGGATCTGAATGACAGCCTCATTTGGACGGCATGTGGTCAGGGAACGCATACCGAGGTTTACGCCAATGATCCCGACTGGGGCGAGGCGTTGATTCTGGCCTTTGCGCCGGACGGCAGGATTCTTTACATGAACAACCGCCGCAGCGGCGACCGCGATGCTCTGCTGGCGAGCGATCCAAATCAGGAATTATCCCGGGCCGAGCTGAACGGGGTGATGGAATACGGCCTTTCCGTGCTGGAAAAGATCCAGCCGGGATTGCGCGGAGAAATGGGCGAGATAGAAAGTCAGGGGCCGACGGTTAACGGCGAAAGCAGCTTTTACCGCTTCTTTTCCTTCAGGAGGGAGGGAGAGAACCACACCATGACCCATGTGTTCAATGTGCAGGTTTTTCCCGAGGTAAGGCTTACACACTACGAAAACCTGCTGGAGTTTGATGAGGATGCGTCCGACCGGCTTGAGCCCGGCAACGGCTGACAGGGGAGGAACATAGCATGAAAAAATGGATTGCCTTGCTGCTGGCGGCTGCTCTGCTGGCAGCCACTCCGGCGGCCTGCGCGCTTACCGGGCAGGAGGCGCTGGACAAGGTCAGCGGCTATCTGACGGAGGTATACGGCTATACCCCGCAGCAGGCGCGGGATTTTCAGGCCACCGCTACCCGGCAGGATCAGGGCTGGCTGATTCGGTTCGCATCCGCCCAGCACCCGGAATGGATGTATACCGCCATCTGGGAGGAAGGCCGGCCGGGAATCCGCGAGGTGCAAACGCCCTTTCAGCCCCAAAGCGGTTTTCAGGCCTATCCAGGCGAGAGCGCCGTGCGGGAAGGACTGAACCGCGCAAAGGAAAACGGCTGGTTTGCCAGCTGGAATGCTGCATCCCTGCAGGCGCTGAAGGAGTACATGGCGGAAGCGGGCATTACGCCCTGCACGGCCCTTGCGCAGGGACTGGCGCTGGGAAACATCGGTGCGGGGACGGCGCTGCATGAATACTTCGTTTCCTGCTATGGCGATGAAACCGGCTGGACCAGAGAGCTGCGGCAATGGCACGATGCGGAGCTGGCCATCTATGGCCTTGCGGTGCAGGAGGAGCAATGGCCCGAAAGGGGCGTTGTTACCTGGGAGCAAACCTTCGGAGCCCAGACCTACAGAACCGTCCGCTTTGTGGAGGCGGTTCCCGCAGAACTAAAGCAGGCGTTTGCTCATCCCCGGCTGGAGGGGTGGAATTGCCTGTGCGGCGCCATCCGGCAAACCGGTACGCTGTACGGCTTTGGACTGGCTGTGTTTGAAAAGGGCGGAGAAAGACTGCTGCTTGCCCTGCGCTGCGATCAGGACAGCGCAGCGTGGACGCCCTTCCCTGTCAGCCGCCGCGCGCTGTATACGGACAGGCCGGTTTATGTGCAGCCGGATGACGGACTGCACGAAATGACCCTTGTTTATCAGAACAGCGAAACCGAAACGGAGCGTCTGACGGTATCGGTGACCAATCTCCCTGAGAATGCGGTGGACGCCAGCCTCAGCCGCTATATCCGCATGGATCAGGCCAGCGGCAGCGGCTTTGCCCTGCGGTTTGATCATGACATCAGGGGCGTGACATACGAAAACCATCAGCCGGTGTGCGAGGAACAGCTGGGCGAGAAAATTCCCCGCCTGATGAGCCTGCTGGAAATGGAAGCCTTTCCCGCCACCATGGAGGATTGGAAAAACGCGCCGCCGCTGATCCCGGAAGGCTATGCGATGATAAGCGGCGTGCATCTGCGGCAGAAGACCTCTTCCCGCTCCAGGGATCTGGGCGAGTACAACCCCGGCGTTCTGGTAAAGGTGCTGGGCGAAGAGCCCGGAGATCCCTATGCCTGGGTTCGGGTGCAGGTTGGCCGTGCGCAGGGGTATATGAGCAGCTGTTATGTGGCTGCGGGCAGCGTGACAAGCAGAACCCTTCCCGTTGCCCGGGCCCGGAAGGAAATTCCCCTCAAAAGCGCAACGGGCTGGCTGTCTTCCACCGTTCAGCGGGTGCCCCAGGGCACGCTGATGCATGTGCTGGCGCAATGCCCGGGAGGCTGGCTGCATGTAAGCATCCCCCGGGACAACCCCGGCCTGATGATGGACCCGGACGGGGCGGACGGCTACGTTCGCAAAAGGGATGTGGTACTGGGGGCAACGCCGCTGGCCCTGGAATGGATGGACTGAAAACCGCTTCTTTCGTAGTAAAAAACACCGCTGTGGTCTTGCCCGGAATGAATGGAGTGATTATAATGAAGATGACTTTGTGTGTTCGCGGGCACACAGCGGGGGAGCGGTTTGCTTGAACATTCTTCATATGAAATACGCCGTAGAGGTTGCCAGGGTGGGATCGCTGAACAAGGCTGCGCAAACGCTGCTGATTGCCCAGCCCAACCTGAGCCGTTCCATCAAGGAGCTGGAGGCGGAGCTTGGCATTGTCATTTTTGACCGCTCGGCCAGGGGCATGCGCCTTACGCCGCAGGGGGAGGAATTTGTGGGCTATGCCCAGAGCATTCTGCGCCAGATCGATCAGGTGGAAAGCATGTACAAGGAAACCTCCCTGCCCAAGCAGCGCTTTTCCATCTCGGTGCCAAGGGCGTGCTATATCTCCGAGGCGTTTGCGCAGTTTTCGCGCACGCTGTCCGATCAGTCCGCCGAGCTGTTTTATAAGGAAACCAACTCCAAGCGCACCATCCAGAACCTGCTGGAGCACGATTTCCGGCTGGGAATCATCCGCTATGCGCAGGATTACGACCAGTATTTCCGCGCCATGCTGGATGAAAAGGGGCTGGCTTATGAAATGATTACGGAGTTTACCTACCAGCTGATCATGAGCCGCGAGCATCCCCTGGCCGAAAAGGATGAAATCACCTTCGAGGATCTTCGTCCCTTCATCGAGATTGCGCATGCCGATCCCTATGTGCCCTCGCTGCCGCTTTCCAAGGTGGTTAAGGAGGAGTTGCCGGACAACATCGACCGCCGCATTTTTATCTATGAGCGCGCCAGCCAGTTTGATCTGCTGTGTGAAAATCCGCAAACGTTTATGTGGGTTTCCCCGGTGCCGCAAAAGCTGCTGGACCGCTATGCGCTGGTACAGCGCCGCTGCGCGCAAAACCGCCGGGTTTACCGCGATGTGCTGATCTATCGCAACGGATATACCCTTACCCCGCTGGATCACGCTTTTATCACCGAACTGTGCATGGCAAGGCGCAAATACCTGTAAAGGGATGCGCACTTGCCTTTTTTGTCCGTTTTTTTGCCCAATTCTCCGTATATCAAAAATGATTATCCCCTATACGAATTTAAGATTTCCCCAAATGCGTTTTTCTTGTTAAAATCTTAACGAGCCTGAGGAAAGCGCTGAGGAGCATCGCGCAGGGCAGCTCATTTTTGAGGAGGATTCGTATGGAAAGCAAGCGTTACGAAATCGTGGACAGCGTGGAAAAGCTGGAAAAGGCCATCGCCCGCACCCGCAGGGCGCAGCAGCTGTTCGCCACCTATACGCAGGAGCAGGTGGACCGCATTTTTCTTGCCGCCGCCTCTGCAGCCAACAAGGCGCGTATTGCCCTTGCCAAGCTGGCCGTGGAAGAAACCGGCATGGGTGTGGTAGAGGACAAGGTGATCAAAAACAACTACGCCGCCGAATATATCTACAACGCCTACAAGGATACCAAAACCTGCGGCGTGATTGAAGAGGACAAGGCCTATGGCGTACAAAAGATTGCCGAGCCCATCGGCGTCATTGCCGCCGTCATCCCCACCACCAATCCCACCTCCACCGCCATTTTCAAGTGCCTGCTGGCGCTGAAAACCCGCAACGCCATCATCATCTCTCCCCATCCCCGTGCCAAAAACGCCACCATTGCTGCCGCAAGGCTGGTGTTGGAAGCGGCCGTTGAGGCGGGCGCGCCCGAGGGCGTGATTGACTGGATCGACGTACCCAGCCTGGAAATGACCAACACCGTCATGAAGGAAGCCGACATCATCCTGGCCACCGGCGGCCCCGGCATGGTGAAGGCGGCCTATTCCAGCGGCAAGCCCG
>JAEDGL010000064.1 GCA_016297535.1 Clostridia bacterium
ATTCTCAACGCCTACCGCCGGGAAAAAAGTACCCATCAGTCATAATACAGGTCCCCGCAAACCGTCTCCCGGTTTGCGGGGATCTGTTTTTGACTGCCGCAAGCCGCTGCCGGAACGGCGCATTCCATTTGTACCCTTGCCAAATGCTTCCGCTTGCTGGTATAATACATTCAGCATCCACCGACCGTTGATTTCAAGGAGGAACCTCTCTATGCGCTGCCAATACTGTGGCTATCTGGACAGCAAGGTGATCGATTCCCGTCCCGCGGAGGAGGGCTCCTCCATTCGCCGCCGCCGCGAGTGCCTGCGCTGCGGCCGCCGCTTTACCACCTACGAGAAAATTGAAACCTCGCCGGTGATGATTATCAAGAAGGATATGCGCCGCGAGCCCTTCAATGCCGACAAAATCAAGCGCGGCCTGCTGGCCGCCTGCCAGAAGCGGCCCGTAAGCATCAAGGATATTGACGGCATTGTGGACCGGGTGGAAAAGGCGGTTTATACGCTGGGCGAGGATGAAATCAGCTCCCGCCGCATCGGCGAAGCCGTGATGGACGAGCTGAAAAAGCTGGATGAGGTGGCCTATGTGCGTTTTGCCTCCGTCTACCGCCAGTTTACCGATGTAGGCAGCTTTATGGAAGA
Organism: Clostridia bacterium; assembly: GCA_016297535.1. GTDB lineage: Bacteria > Bacillota > Clostridia > Christensenellales > Aristaeellaceae > Limiplasma. The sequence continues at coordinate 640 of JAEDGL010000064.1, forward strand.
ACTGAACAAGCTGATTCACGACCACGATTGAAAAGCAGCAGCATGAAGGGCCTCCTGCGTTTGCAGGAGGCCCTTTTCGCATATCTGTTTATTGTGCACGCTCCTTGCCGAAGCAGCAGATGGCCACGGTGCCCGGACCGCAGTGCGCGCCGATCACGGGACCCACATACCAGGTTTGAATGTCGGTCAGCTGGGGCACACGCTCGCGCAGCAGCTTTTCCAGGCGCTGGGCATCCTCGGGCGCGTCGGCATGCATGATCACGGGCATGGCGTTGGCGGGGTCTTCAATGCACTCCGCCGCACGGTCGGCAATCAGGCGCAGGGCGCTCTTGCGGCCGCGTACCTTGTCGATGCTTACCAGCTTGCCCTCGCGGCTTTCGGTAATAATGGGCTTCAGATCCAGCATGGTGCCAACCGTTGCCGCAACCGCGCTGATGCGCCCGCCGCGGCGCAGGTATTTCAGATCATCCACCGTAAACCACGCCTGGGCGCGCAGCCGGTTTTCCTCCACCCACCGGGCAACCTCCTCCATGGATTTGCCGGCCTTGTACAGCTCATAGGCCTTGAGGATCAGGATGGACTGGGGCGCGGAAATGCTGAGGGTATCCACAATCAGAATTTTGCGCTCGGGATATTTTTCCAGCAGCTCCTCGCTGGCGCTGCGGGCGTTGGCCAGGGTGCCGGAGAGCTGGCTGGAAAAGGCGATGAACAGGATATCCTTCCCCTGCGCCAGAATGGGCTCAAACTGCTCCAGATACGCGCCCACCGGCAGCAGCGATGTGCTGGGCGCCGCGCCCGCGCGCATGCTGTCAAAGTATTCCTTCTGAGCGCCCGCGCGGCCAAGGTCGTCCATGTGCTCCTGGCCGTTGACAATATAGGGCATGTACACCACGGAAAGATCCAGTTCGTCCACATAGGTATAGGGCAGATCGGAGTCTGAGTCAGTCATGAAAACATAAGGGTTCACGATTGTTCCTCCTTTAAGGCGGAGCATGCTGCTCCAAAATGCACATGGCCCCGGGATAAGAACAAATGATGGAATTGAGTAAAAGGGCCGATGTACAGACATTGTACTCTGTCCGCCGTTTTTTTGCAATACCCGGTTTAGTCCAGGCGGATGAGCAGCACCTCGCAGGGGTTGCCCCAGCGCGGCATGCGCGCAGGGTTGCCCGCGCCTGCGGAGATGATCAGCCTTTCGTCTGCCGCGCCGCGGGTGAGGCGCGGGAACAGGCCCTGCCCGGGCGCGTACACCCCCTGCCCGAACAGGCGGATCTGCCCGCCGTGCGCGTGACCGGCCACCACCAGATCCAGCCTGCGCTGGCGCATGCGCTTCCAGTATTCCTCCGGCTTGTGACAGAGCAGGATTTTTACGCCGTCCTCGCGCTCCAGCGCGCTCAAGCGCTCCGGCTCGCGCACCACCTGGGGATCATACCATCCGCCGATGAACACCTCGCCAAACCGCACATGGCGGTTGATCAGAATCTGCGCCCCGGTGTGGTAGAGGGCGGTTTTGAGCTTGTGGTAATGCTGCTGGCGCGCCTCGTGATTGCCCAGCGAGAAAAAGGTGGGCAGCCGCCGGGCTGCATCGCTCAAAAAGGCGACGCCCTGATCCCACCGCTGATGATACCGGTCGCTGATATCCCCCGGCACCAGCAGCGCGTCCGCTCCCTGAATCAGCGCAAAAAGATCCTCATACGGCTCGTTGTGCAAATCGCTGACCACCGCCAGCGTAAGTGGCCTGCTCAGCCTGCCGGTGTGATGCTCATAGCGGGTTACACGTCTCATGGCACGGCTCCTTCCTTTTTTACAGCATCAGCCTGTAATACCGGCGGTCGCGGCCGTCGTAGGCGGGCTGCGTTACCACGCACACATAGCCCGCCTTTTCAAAATTGTGCCAGGAAGCGCTGTTTTCGGGATCCACCGTGGCATAGATCGCCGTTCCGCCCAGCTCCCGCGCGGATTGGGTAAACAGGCTCAGAAGCTGCTGGTGCATGCGGTGCCCGCGATAGGCGGGATGCACCATCACATCATGAAAATCAAAGGTGTTCTGCGCAGGCTCGCCCAGCACGCGCGCGTAGGAGTGATCCCCGCGCTGATCCGCGGACGCAATGGCGCCAAAGCCCGCCAGCACCTCGCCATCCAGATAGCCCACCACGCCCTCCTGGGCAAGCCACTCGTCAATTTCCTCGTCTTCCATGCTGAAATACCAGCGCGGATCCGGCAAAACGGCCATCACCGCGTCGCGGATGGCCATCAGGCGGGGCTTATCCGCCGGGGTAAGCCTGCGCATTTCAAAGCCGGGAATCCGGTAGGGGGTCAAATCGGAAAACCGCACAGGAAAAACCTCCCGTCATCATTTCGTTTTTCCATTATACCATGATTGCATCCTCCGTCAATCGGTGGTTGACAGGCGAAACGGTCAATGATAGACTGAAGGGCAGGAGGCCCCGGCTTTTCCCGGGCGCCGTGATCATGTGCTGAAGGGGCTTTTGCATGGCTTTTTTGAATATGGAAACCGGAGAAATCACCTTTACCGACGGCTTTCGGCTGTGCGCCGGGCTGGCCCTGGGCGAGGTGGCGGATGCGCTGGGCGGCGCGACGGATGGCGTGGTGCGCCTGGAGCCCCACACGGCGGGCGGCGGCGTGCTGATTCCCGTGTGCGCGGTGCAGGGCGGCGCGGTGCAAAGCGTTACGCTCAGCATTTCCTCTGTGGGCAACCGCCCCATGCGCAAGGCGCAGCGCCAGCGTGAGTTTCTCTTTGCGCGGCTCAATGTGCAGGATCCCTTTCCCGATACCCTTGAGCCGGTGCATATCACCTGCCCGTTTGGCGAAATGCATCTTTCCACCGATCCGTATACGGGACGCAGCGAGGCCCGGATTATCTATGCCGCGCGCTGAAACAGGCAAGGAGGTTACGGCCATGTCTACCGCACTTGCGCCCGTGATGAGCGATTTTCTGGTGCGCTACCAGCAAACGTCTGTCCGCGAGACGGGGCACCGCCCCATAACGTGGCTGCGCACCCCCATGGATGAGGCCCTGCTGCTGCCCGGCTGTACCCGGGCAGGCTATACCTTCTGGCAGCCCGTGCCGTGGAAAAACAACCGGCCCCCGCTGGGCAAATATGCCAGGGACTTTCACGAAAGCATTATCAGCTACGTATCCATGTGCCAGTTTCTGGAGATCTTTTTCCAGCTGCCGGTGGCGCGTGCGGACAGCCCGCTGAGCTTTCTGTACGGGCGCACCTTTGCCTGCTGCCCCAACACCCGCAGCAATCCGCCTGCCCGCGCCTTTGAGGAGGCGGGCCTGTACCGCCGCGAGCATCCGGACATGCCGCTGTGCTATTGCATGGCGGCCACCTGCGACGATGGCGAGCCGCTGCTTTTGATGCTGCGCGCGCAGGATGGCGAGGCTCTTGTGGCGCGCCCCATGGCGGAGGCGGAGCCGCTGTCTCTGAAACTGGGGCTGGACCGTCTGCTGCCCAAGCTGCATTTTGTGTACGAATGGTAGAACAACAGAAAGGAGGGCGCTGTCCATGCGGCCCGGAAACCGATTTACCGGCGTAATCAGCTACGCGGGGCAGGAGGAAAGCGCCCTGTGGGAGCAGGCCCGCCGCGCCTTTGCCTCCCAAACGCTGCCGGAGCGCTTTCGCGGCTTTCTGCCCCTGTTTCCCATGGAGCTGATGGTGAACATGCCCTATGTGGGTCATGCGCCCTATGCCTCGCCCGAAGGCTTTTCCATGCGCGCGGCGGATTATCACCGCGTGCTGTCGCAGGAGCTGCCCACGCTGTATCAGGGCGAAAACCGCGCCCGCTGCTTTGATGCGCAGGGCCGCTTTACCGGCGGCGTGGTTACGGTGGATGAAAGCTGGGCGGAGCTGTTTGCGCAGTACCGGCCCTTTCTGGGCGAACGGCTCGCGCTTTACATGATTGGCGGCGGCCATCAGGCCGTGGCGGTGCCGGAAAGCGTTTTTCCCCGCTGCGGCGGTGTGCTGGCCCGCTTTGAGCGCGAGCAGGGCATTACGGAGCGCTGCCATCAGTTTGCGTCCTTCCTGCGCCAGCGCGTCTCCCCCGGCGCGCCCTGCGATCACGAGCGGCTGGAGGGGGAATACCTGCGGCTGACCGGGCTGAACGCCCTGCGCATCCGCCAGAAGGAAATTCAGCAGCTGGTGCAGGAGGCGTCCATCCTGCGCGAGCTGGAGGATCAGAACGCCGTTCCCGCCGCTGCATCGGAACGGCCCAAAACCACGCGCATTCCGCAGTATCAGCCCTACCGCTACGCCTGCGACACCTTCGAGCCGTATGCGTTTGCGCATCAGCGCACAAGGCTTGTGCAGCTGTACTACGAGGGCAATCCCTTCATCAGCGATCTATGGCTGCGCTGGCAGGATGTGGCGGGATATGTGGACAAGGCCCGGCGCACGCTGGATGTGCGGGCCCTTTGCCATGGCTTTCAGATTGCGCCCATCGCAGACCCGGATGAGCGTGGCGGCTGCTATCCCAACCGCATCCGCGTGGTCAACGTGTGCGACCGTTCCCTGCAGCCCATGGCGGCGCAAACCATCAACAATCCCGCCTATGGCAGCGGCCTGAACCCTATGGGCACGCTCAACCGCGTCATCTGGCTGGCCAACACGCCCGGGCTGCTGGCCGACGGCGCGCTCAAGGAGGAAGCCTGCAGCCTGAATTGCGAAAATACCAAGGTGGATGAGGACGAATTTTTGCGCATGCGCGCCCTGGCCGAATGGCAGGAGCACCGCGGCCGCCTGATTGACGCCATGTACCGCCGCGAAACCACCCTTGCCCGGCTGGAGCCCGGCAGCCTGACCTACGAGCGATCGCGTGATCTGCTCAATGCCAAGGTGGCCCGGCTGGAGGCGCTGGTTCAGTACCCGCCCGTATCCAACTGTCCCCGCAGCGGCTATGACGCGGATATCGAATACCTGCGCCATCAGGCGCAGTGCCGCGAGGGCGTGCTGGAGGACGGCCGCCCCGCGCCCACGCTGTTTGCATATGACGCGCGCCGTGAAAAGAGCATTGAAAGCGGCTTTGCCATGCGCTCCTGCGCGCAGGGCTTTGCCCTTTCGGATCTGTCCGTCAAGCCGGAGCGCGAGGCCGCCCCGCGCTCCGCTCCGCCGCAGCGGCTGCGCGCCGCCAACGGCCAGTGGTTTGAACAGATCGATATGTTTTCCGTGCTTGCCAACCCCGATCAACAACAAGGAGGAGATTTTCATGAGCCTGACCCCGCATGACATTGCCAAAATGCTGGATCACAGCACCCTGCAGCCCTTTCTGACCGAAGCCGATATCCGCCACGGCTGCGAAGTGGCCCTCAAATATGATACCGCCAGCGTCTGCGCCCGCCCCGGCGATATGAAGATCGTGGCGGAAATGCTCAGGGGCAGCACCGTCAAGGTGTGCACTGTCATCGGCTTTCCACACGGCAACCACAAGCCCGAGATCAAGCTGGCCGAGGCGCAGGCCGCCATGGACGACGGCTGCACCGAGCTGGATATGGTGATCAACATCGGCAAAATGATTGCCGGCGACGAGCAGTATGTGCAGGATGAAATCCGCCTGATTGTGGACGCCGCCCATGCCCGCAATGCCAGGGTAAAGGTAATCATCGAAACCTGCTACCTGACCGACGAGCAGAAAAAACGCGCCTGTGAGCTGGCCGCGCAGGTGGGCGCGGACTGGGTCAAAACCTCCACCGGCTACGGCAGCGCCGGCTGCACGCTGCACGACCTGCGCCTGATGCGCGACGCCGTGCCCGCCTCCGTGCAGGTGAAGGGCTCCGGCGGCATCCGCGATCTGGACACGGTGCTGGCGGCCCGCCAGATCGGCGCAACCCGCTGCGGCGTATCGGCCACCGAAAAAATCATGGCGGAGGCCGAGGCGCGCTACGCGCGCGGCGAGCTTACCGAGGAGCCCCTCGGCAAGGCGGATCCCTCCGGCGCTTATTAAGACAGACAAAACCCGTTTTCATCGTTCCCTGCGGATGATGAAAACGGGTTTGTTTTTTATTCTCCCTTGAACACCTGAATGCACAGCGTGCCTTCGCCGGTGCTTTCGGCCACAATGCGCAGCGGATAGGCCGCGTCGTTGCGGAAGATGAAATTGAGCTCGTTATTGCCCACCGCCGCGTCCTGATGCATGGGCAGGTAGCGCGCGCAGCCGGGCCCGTGGGGGCGCCGCTTGAGAACCGTAAAGCCCGATACCTGGCGGATGGCGTTGTACAGCGTGGAGCTGGACTGGCAGGTTCCGCCGCCGTAGCCCAGCTGGCTGCCGCCGTCAATCAGCACCGGCGCGGGGAAATAGCCGTTGGCGCGCTTGTAGGGGCCTACGTCGGCGTTAAAATCCAGCACCTCGCCGGGCTGCATGGTGCGGGTCATGCTCTCGCAGCTGCGCACAATATTCTTGCAGCGGCCGTCGTTGCCCTCCTTGCCGGTGTTGTACTCAAAAAAGCTGCAGAAGGCGGCAATGGGCGTTTCGCTGCTCATGGGCTCGTCCCCCTGCGCCACCACCACCAGGTCGGTCAGCTGGCTGGCGTGGATGTAGCCGTAGCTGCGCCACATAATCACCTTGGCAAAGCCATTCACAAATTCCAGAATGGCCACCTTGCTGCCCTTGCCGGGGTGGATGGTATGCTCGGGCGCCTTGAGCGAGGGCGCCTGATACACGGGGGTAGGGTCGCCGGTAACGGTGGCCACAAACTGGTGAGGCACCACGCCGTAGGGCGGGGTATGCTGGGGATCGAGCGTGGTCATTTCCTCATCCACCCAGGTGCGGATGACATAGCCCACATTGCCCTCATACTCCGCCAGCACATAGGAGGGATACACCGCGTACACCGTGATGGTTTTGCCCGCGCGGATGGAGCACACCACCGCGCTGTCGCCGCTTTGCTGGGCGCGCATGCGGATGGCGGTGCCGTTGGATACAAAGGGCTTGATGCGGGCGGTGTACAGCGGGGTCATGCCCTTGATGCTGGCCACCTGGCCCAGCACATCCACCTGTACATCCTCCTCGTCGGTGGCCATGCCCTCCACCTCCACGCCCTCGGGAACGGCGGTTTCCTCCGTACCCTGGGCCAGGGCCGCAAGGGGCGACAGCGCCAAAAGGCAGCTCAGGCACAGGGCAACCAAACGCAGCTTTCCATTCATGAAATCATTTTCCTTTCCGGGAAATCAATCGAACCACAGGAATTATATCACACTTTTCCCCGCTTGGGCAGTGGGGACGGAACGATTTTACATTCACGGCCAATCTTTCACCTGCGGCACAAAGCGCGCGTTTGTATCCGTCATCCAGCCGGATTCGCAGCCCCAGGAGAGAAACTCCCAGTAGTAGCTCATCCAATCATCGTAAAGATACGCGGCTACATGGGGCAGCAGGCGGGCTGCCTCGTGGGGATCAAACAGGCCGTTGCCCACCTGGCCGCTGTAGATGCCCTCGTTAAAGAAGAAATCCATCACCGCCTCCTCATCGTAGCCGCAGGCCTGCGCCACCTCGGGATAATCGGCAATGTACTGCTCGTACTGGTAAATCAGCCCCACATCATCGCCGTAGTAATCCACAGGACGGTAGCTGCGGTCCTCGTACTGCGCGCAGATGGCCAACGTGCCATCCTCCTGCAGCTTTGCCGTAAGCGGCGCGCCGTTGAGCGTTACGCCAAAGCCCTCCAGCGACTGGCCCGAGGGCGAAGACAGCACGGCGTTCAGCTTCCAGAGGGCAAAGTCTTCCTCCGTGGCGCCGGTCAGCTGCTCCGTGCCGGTCACCTCCACGGCGATGTCCTGCCACGGCGCGGTGTGAATGCGCAGGGACGTATCGGGGCTGGTAAAGCCAACGTCCAGCCACAGGGCGATATGACGGTCGTTGTGCGGCTGCAGGTCGGTCATGGCGCGGTACAGCCACTGGCTGCGCCGGGTAAGGAAGCGGCGCAGCAGATGGATTTCATCATCGTAGCTGGCACCGTATTCAAAGCGCCCCTCGTTCACAATGCCCCAGATCTTTTCATTCATGGCGGCGGAGGCGGACAGCCAGCTCTGGTAGGCCGTCAGCGGCTGCAAATACTGCCCGTACTCATCCCCCAGCAGCACATCGCAAATCAGCGGATACAGCTGCGTCAGGTACAGCTCCTGCACGCGCTCAAGAAAATCCGGAACACGGTAAAAATCCGTCACCCATCCCCGCTGATCCTTAAAGCCCGTCGCGCCCGCGTTGCGCCCGTCCAGATAAAAGCGGTAGGAAAGATCAAAATCCCATACCGGGCCGGGCTCAAAGCGGGTTTCGCCGTCCCGCAGAACAAAGTAGGAGGAGGAATAGGTGTAGCCATCCACATTGTAGCTGAGCTCCTGCAGGAGCATGGTGCGCGCAAAGGCGTCCACGTCAAAATCATCCTGGAGGGTGCGCCCGGTGGATGGATTGACCCCGCCGGCCAGCAGGGTATCGTGCGCCTCCTGCAGGCGTTCGCTGATGTAGGTCACCATGCTCCGGGAGGCATGCTCCGGGTTTTTGAGCGCGTAAACCGGGTGCTCGCTTCCGCGCAGGGTAAAATAGCACGGATCCGACAGCGTAAGATCCCTGGATTCCATCTCCACGAAATAAGCGCCCACATTGGGCCGGCTGTCCTCCACCACGCCCTGTACATAGGTAAAGCGGTTGCCAAAGCGGTTTGTCGCCTCGGCAACGGACAAGGCGTCCAGATCGTTTTGCCCCAGCTTTCTGTTCCATTTTTTGAGCAGCTTTTCGTAATCCAGCACATCCACGCGGCCCTCGTCCACCTCCACCTTTTCGCTGAGCAGGTAGGTGCCGCGGTAATCGCCGTCATAATACAAATCCACAAACTCGCTGTCCATGGCCGTTAACCCGATTTCCTTTGCCAGATCGGCCGTGATGCGGTTGTGCAGCAGCGTGGAATCCAGGCATTCCGCCAGCAGCACCCACGTGCGGGAGCGGTTGGCGCTGTCGCCGGTATCCAGCAGGTCCACGCTGTTTTCCAGTTTGATCTGGTAGGGGCGTTTGGGCCAGTTCCACGTCCAGTTGCCGCGCCCGCGCAGGGCGGTGATTTTTTGCCGGTGGTTCACAGCGCCCTGCGCATCCACCAGCGCCAGCGTGGCGGATGCAGTGCGCTCGTGCCCGGTGCAATCCTCAATGTATTCGCGCCCCTGCGCCACCGGGTCGTCGCTGAACAAAAACAGCGCGCGCAGGTTTTGGGAGCGCATCACGGTCACCGGCAGGGGTTCCCCCTGCTCCTGCTCCAGCAGCACGTCCACATACCACAGGCCGTCCTCATCCGGCTCGTCATCCGCCCATTCCAGCGCGGCGCCCTGTACGCTCAGCTGCTCCGGTTGGGCAAAGGCGGGCAGAAACAGCCACAGCCCGTCCTCCATCTCCCGGGGGCAAAGCGTTACCTCCCCCGCGTCTGTGGACAGCACAAATACAGGCGCATCCTCCGCCTGCCCGGCCCAGAGGGGCGCCAGCAGCAGGCACAGCGCCAGCAAAAGCATTTTGCCCGTCTGTTTCATGGAATAACCTCCTTCCATCAGGATACAACGAACGGCACCCCGGCCAGCCTGCGGTCGGGGTGCTGTAGGGAAAAACGCCATCGGCTTACCGGGTGCTCTTGTCGTAGGGAATGCCCTCGGCCTTGGGCGCGCGGCTGGATTTGGAGGTAAACGCCAGCACGATCAGGGTGATCAGGTAGGGCAGCATGCGGTAGAAGTTGGTGTTGATGCCCAGCTCCTTGAGCATGTAAATGCCGTCGCCGTTGATATCCAGGCTGGCATAGCTGGCGGCAATGCACTTGAACAGGCCAAACAGCAGTGCCGCGCCCGCAATGCTCAGGGGCTTCCAGTTGCCAAAGATCATCACGGCCAGTGCCAGAAAGCCAAAGCCCGCCACATCGCCGTTGGAGGAGCAGTTGGCGGTGGTCAGAGCGTAGACAAAGCCGCCCATGCCCGCCAGCGCGCCGGAAATGGTAACACCGGCATAGCGCATTTTGATTACGTTGATGCCCAGGCTGTCCGAGGCCTGCGGGTTTTCACCGCAGGAGCGCAGGCGCAGGCCGAAGCGCGTTTTGTACAGGATGATGCTGCACACAATGAAGATGAGAATGCAGATGTAGGTGGCGAAATAAACCTTGTTCAGGAAGGTATCCGCCCAAAAGCCGATGGGATCGGTACGGCCGTAGCCAAACATGCTCTTTTTCACCATGAACCAGCTGGCGCTGTCGCCGGTGTACATTTGCAGGGTGTTCTGGTTGGCGATCAAACGCACAAAGAACAGCACCAGCGCGGGGGCCAGCAGGTTAAGCGCCGTGCCGCCGATGGTCTGATCCGCCTTCAGGTTGATGGCGGCAAAGGCCAGCAGCAGCGCAAACACCGCGCCCAGCGCCGCCGCCACCAGCATGGCCAGCAGCACAAAGCCCTGCAGGCCAACCCAGTTGCCGGCGGCCTTGGCGGCGTCAAACCAGCCCCACTGCTGCACCAGGCGCACAAACAGCACGCCCACAAACGCGCCGAAAATCATAATGCCTTCCAGCGCCAGGTTGATGATACCGCTGCGCTCGGCAAAAACGCCGGCAAGGGCCACAATCATCAGGGGTACGGCATAAATCAGCGTTTGACGAATCAGAAAGCTCATTCTGCCTTAACCTCCTTTCCAGGCTTGGCGGCCTTTTTGCGGCGGCCGCTGATCCACATCTTGATCACCAGGGAGAACGCGCTAAGGTATACGATGGCCGCAATGATCACGCTGGTAATGTATTCGTTGTAAGCGGTCAGGTTGGTCAGCTGCAGGCCGGAGATATCCAGCATGGACATGAAAAGTCCCGCAAAGATGACGCCGATGGGGTTGTTGGAGGCCAGCAGGGCCACGGGAATGCCGTTGAAGCCCACCGCCGGCAGCTGCTGATAGGTGGACCAGAAAAACTCCGTGTTGCCGCTGAGGAAATACAGCGACCCGGCCGCGCCGGCCAGCGCGCCCGCGATGGCCATGGAAAGAACGATGTTGCGCTTGTCGCGGATGCCCGCATAGCGCGCGGCGTAGCGGTTGGAGCCGCAGGCCTTGAGCTGGTAGCCGAAGGTGGTGCGGCTGAGCAGAATGCTTACCACCACGGCCAGCACAATGGCCACCAGAATGCCTCCGTTTACCTGCGAGCCGGGGAACAGCTTGTCCAGCCCCATTTTGGAGGTGGCCACGCCGTTGACGGTGGTTTTGTAAATATAGGAGGTCTTGGTGTTTTCGATCATGTTTTTAAAGCTGCTCACATCAAACGCCCAGGTTACCAGGTTGGCGGCGATCCAGTTGGTCATGATGCAGGCGATCACCTCGTTGATGTTGAGCAGGGATTTGAGCATGCCGGGAATGGCGCCCCACAGCGCGCCTGCCAGCATGCCGCCCAGAAAGGCCAGCAGCCACACCAGCCACGTAGGCAGGAAAAAGGCGTGCGGCGCCATGCCCTGCGCAAGCTGGAACGGGTACAGCTCGCCCACGCCCGTGGGCAGGCCCAAAGCGATAAACAGCGTAGCCGCCGTACCGGCCAGATACTGACCGGGCGCGCCGATGTTGAACAGGCCGGTTTTATAGGCCACAGCCACCGAAAGGCCGGTCAGGATGACCGGGGTGGCGCGGAAAAACAGGTTGCCTACGCTGGTGGGGTTAAAGCCAAAGGTAAGCGCGCCGGTAGCGGCGTCTCGGCCGGTGGACAGCAGGCCCAGGAAAACCAGGCGGATGCCATCCCACGCGCTTTTGAGGCCCAGCGTGGGGTTGCCCAGTCCCACAACAAGGATGAGCACGCTGCCGGCCAGCAGGCCGATGAAAATGGACAGCAGGGACGCCAGCACCGAGCGGGTGCCGTCCCTGTGCCAGAAGTGCTTGAGCTTTTCCATTATCCGGCCACCTCCTGTCGCTTGGCGCCCGCCATGTACAGACCCAGTTCCTCTACCGTAACCTGTTTGGGATCAAACTCGCCCACAATCTCGCCCTCATACATCACCAGGATGCGGTCGGACAGGTTCATCACCTCATCCAGCTCAAGGGATACCAGCAGCACGGCCTTTCCGGCGTCGCGCTGGCGCACCA
>JAEDGL010000065.1 GCA_016297535.1 Clostridia bacterium
TGTCCTCCAGACCATAATCCAGTGTTAAATCGCATCCGCGACGCGGCCATCAACAGCCTGCTGGACGGCGAAACGCAGTACACCAGCAACTGGGGCCTGCCCTCGCTGCGCGAGGAAATCGCGGGCTATATGGAAAACCGCTTCCAGCTTAAGTACGACCCCAAAAACGAAATTCTGGTTACCGTGGGCGCAAGCGAGGGCATCGACCTCAGCCTGCGGCTGATTACCAACCCCGGCGATGAAATCCTCATCCCGGAGCCCAGCTACGTCAGCTACGCCCCCGGCGTTATCTTTGCCGGCGGCCGCCCCGTGCCCATGCCCACCTACGAGGCCAACGCCTTTGCCCTCACCCCGGAGGCGGTGGAGGCGGCCGTTACGCCGCGCACCAAGGGCATCATCCTGCCCTATCCCAACAACCCCACCGGCGCGGTGATGGGCCGCGAGCAGCTGGAAAAGCTGGCGGAGGTCATCATCCGTCATGATCTGGTCGTGATCAGCGACGAAATCTACGCCGAGCTGTGCTACTGTCCGCAGGGGCATACCAGCATCGCCACCCTGCCCGGCATGAAGGAGCGCACCATTGTGCTCAACGGCTTTTCCAAGGCCTTTGCCATGACGGGCTGGCGCATGGGCTATGTGTGCGCCTCCGCCGCGTTTTGCGATGTAATGTGCAAAATCCACCAGTACACCATCCTCTGCGCGCCCCGTCAGGGACAGGTGGCCGCGCAGGAGGCGCTGCGCCGCGGGCGCGAGGATCATTACGCCGATGTGCTGCGCATGCGCGAAAGCTACGATCAGCGCCGCCGGCTGATGGTGAAAAGCCTGCGAGAGATGGGCCTTAGCTGCTTTGAGCCGCTGGGCGCGTTCTATGTGTTCCCGGGCATTCAGAAAACCGGGCTGACCAGCGATGCGTTCTGCGAGCGGCTTTTGCGCGAGCACAGGGTGGTGTGCGTGCCCGGCACGGCCTTTGGCGCAAGCGGCGAGGGCTACATCCGCTGCAGCTATGCCACCGGCCTCAAGCAGCTGATGGAGGCGCTGGAACGCATGGCCAGGTTTGTTTCGTCCATTTAACACCGGAGGGATTCCCATGAAAGGTTCTTACAAGCTGTTGGCATGGCTGTTGATTGCCTGCATGCTGCTTACCCTGTGCCTGTGCGCCATGGCCGAGGGGGATGAGGAGGAGGTTTCCATTACCATCTTCGATGCCGACGGCCAGGCGGTGCAATCGGTGGATCCTCAGCTGGAGTCCACGCCCGAGCCCACGGCGGATCCCACCGTGCCGGTTCTGGAGGGCGATGGCTCGGTGCTGCTTACCATGAGCTTTACGGGGGATTTTACCATTGGCGAAAACGTGCAGTACGATGGCAAATCCATCTTCGACAGGGAGCTGGACAAGCAGAAGGGCGACATTCATTTTCCCTTTCGCAATGTGCGCCAGCTGCTGCTGGCCGATGATCTGACCATGATCAACTTTGAAGGCACCCTGACCACCGCGGACCGCAACCCGGAAAAGCGCGGCAATTCCTATCTTTTCCGCGCCAACCCCGAATGGGTGGAAATGCTTCCTGCGGGCGGGGTGGATACCGTGTCGCTGGAAAACAACCATGTGCTGGATATGGGGCAGGAGGGGCTGGACGAGACCAAGCGCACCCTTCTTTCGGCCGGCATTTCCTACGCAAGCGAAAACGAGCCCGCTGTGTTTTACGTCAAGGGCGTCAAGATCGGCTCGCTGGCCTACCAGACCTTCGGCGGCCGCCACGACGAGCTGATCGCCAGGGTGCCCGGCGATATCCAGGCGCTGCGCGACGAGGGCTGCGAGGTGGTCATCGTCAGCTATCACTGGGGCGACGAGCTGGATTATGCGCCCAACAACAACCAGGTGCGCCTTGGCCGCGCCACCGTGGACGCGGGCGCGGATCTGGTGATCGGCCACCACAGCCACCGCATCAACCCCATCGAGTACTACAACGGCAAATACATCTGCTATTCGCTGGGCAACTTCTGCTTTGCGGGCAACAACAAGCCCAATGATATGGCCACCTTCATCTTTCAGGTGCGCATGCGCGTCAAGGATGGCCAGGCCACCAGCGATTCGTTCAAAATCATCCCCTGCCGCATTTCCTCCCGCACCGATTACAACGACTTTGCGCCCACCCCCTACACCAAGGCCACCAACATCGAGGCCGTTATCAAAACCCTCAAATCCAACGGCAAGCGCCTGGAATACGCCGTGGAGGATTATCCCCTCAAGTGGGCCAACGAGGACTGATCTTTAGGCCGGTACCGGCCAGCATGGCAAAAAAGCTCGCCTGCGGCGGTCTTTTCTGCCAGGAACTGGCGGAAATGTTTTCGGCAAAGCCGGGCGATACGAACCAAAGTCAGAGGGGCTGCGGCCCCTCAGACAACTCCCTGTAAGCTTTTTCGACGCTCCGACCGGTACCGCTTCCGCGGTATCGGTTTTCTTTATGCGTGCTTTGTGCTATAATAATCAGGTCGGATTCCATTCAATCTGCCCTCTGGAGGTTGCTATGTCCAAACCTACGGTAATGCTGGTGGATGGCTACAGCCTGATCTTTCGCGGCTTTCACGCCCTGCCCCTGCTGACCACCGCCAACGGCGATTATACCAACGCGGTTCACGGCTTTTTCAGCATGCTTTTCAAGGCGCTGGATACCTATCGCCCGGATGCGCTCTGCGTGATGCTGGATGTGCACGCGCCCACCTTTCGCCATACCATGTACGATGCCTACAAGGGCACCCGCAAGCCCATGCCGGAGGAGCTGCGCCCGCAGCTGAAAACCGTGCGCGAGCTGCTGGGGGCCATGCACATCCGCATCTGCGAGCTGGAGGGCTACGAGGCGGATGACCTGCTGGGCACCGCGTCGCTGCTGGCCAATCAGCGCGGCATGGACGCGCTGGTGCTGACCGGCGACCGCGACAGCCTGCAGCTGGTGGGCGGCGGCACGCGGGTGATTCTCACCCGCAAGGGCCTTACCGAAAGCCTGCTGCTGGATGAGCAGGGCGTTTGGGACGAATACGGCTTTACGCCCGCGCAGGTGCCGGATTTGAAGGGACTGATGGGCGACAGCAGCGACAACATTCCCGGCATTGCGGGTATAGGCGAGAAGACCGCGCTCAAGCTGATCGGTCAGTACGGCACGCTGGACGGGGTGCTCGCCCACGCGGATGAGGTAAAGGGCAAGCTGGGCGAAAAGCTGCGCGCGGGCAGGGAGATGGCGCTGCTGAGCCGCGATCTGGGCACCATCCGGCGCAACGCCCCCCTGGAGGTGGATTTTGCCGCCTGCCGCTGGGATGGCATGGCCGATGCAACCGCCCTTTTGGAGCATTACGAGCTCAAATCGCTGGTGCGCAGCATGAACGCGCTGCTGGGCGCGGAGGCTGCGCCCCAGGCGGCGCCCCGCTCCACCGGCGCGGGCAAGCGCGCGGCAGGCAAGGCCGCGCCCGATACCGCACCCGTTGCCATGGCTGCCGAGCCGGAGGAGGATCTTCCCCGGGCGCAGGCGGTGGCGCAGCAGGAAACCTTTACCGTGGAAGCACAGCTTGCGCAGGCCGCGCAGGCGCTAAAGCAGGAACAGCCCGAATGGCTTGCCCTGCACCAGACCGGGGAGGAAATCACCCTGCTTGCGCCCGGCATGCGGCTGTGGCGCATGCCCATTTTGCGCGATCTGACCGGCCAGGGCCTGTATGAGGATCAGATTCTTTCGGCGCTTTCGCCCGCCTTGCAAAGCGCGCCGCTCATTGTGCACGGGGCCAAGGCGCTGTGGCATCAGCTGAGCCGCTACCGCCTGCCGCTGCCCCAGGTGCGCTGCGACACCATGATTGCCGCCTACCTGCTGCACACCGCGCTCAAGAGCTACGAGCTTGCGCAGGTTTTGGGCGCCGAATACGGCCAGGCGCCCGGCCAGCCCACGGCGTGGGATGTGTACGCCCTCAGCCTGCGCCAGCTTGCGCGCGTACAGGCAAGGGGCATGCAGGCGCTGCTGATGGAAATGGAGCAACCCCTCACCCGCGTGCTGTTTGGCATGGAGCGCGAGGGCTTTCTGGTGGATGGGCGAATGCTGGAGGAGCTGGGCGAGTGGTTTACCCGCGAGGTAAACGAGTGCCGCGACGCGGTGTATCAGCTGACCGGCGTAAAGGATTTTAACCTCAACAGCCCGCGCCAGCTGGGCGAGGTGCTCTTTGACCGGCTGGGCCTGCCCACGCCCGCCAAAAAGGGCGCCACGGGCTATTCCACCTCCGCGGAGGTGCTGGAGGGGCTTATTCCCTATCACCCCGCCATCGAGCCGCTGCTGCGCTACCGCAAAATGGCCAAGCTGCAATCCACCTACATCGACGGGCTCAAAAAGCTGCGCGAGCCAGACGGCCGCGTGCGCACCACCTTTGATCAAACCGCAACCGTCACCGGGCGCATTTCCAGCATGGAGCCCAACCTGCAAAACATTCCCATCCGCACCGAGGAGGGCCGCGAAATCCGCCGCGCGTTTGTGGCGGGCGAGGGCAACATTCTGCTGGATGCGGACTACAGCCAGATCGAGCTGCGGGTGCTGGCGCACATGAGCGGCGATGAGGCCATGTGCGAGGCCTTCCGCCTTGGGCAGGACATTCACACCCGCACCGCCGCCGAAATCCACGGCGTGCCCATGGATGCGGTAACGCCCGACATGCGCCGCTCGGCCAAGGCGGTCAATTTTGGCATTGTGTACGGCATTTCCGGCTTTGGCCTTGCGCGCAACGCGCGCATCAGCCGCAAGGAGGCCGACTACTTTATCCAGCGCTACTTTGCCCGCTATCCCGGCGTGCGCGCCTTTATGGACGCCTGCGTGCAGCAGGGGCGTGAAAAGGGCTATGCCCAAACGCTCTTTGCCCGCCGCCGCGAGCTGTTTGAGCTGCGCTCCTCCAACCGCAACGTGCGCGCCTTTGGCGAGCGCGCCGCCATGAACACGCCCGTGCAGGGCACCGCGGCGGATATCATCAAGCTGGCCATGGTGCGCGTGAGCCAGCGCCTGGACGAGGGCGGCTACAGGGCCCGCCTCATTTTGCAGGTGCACGACGAGCTGGTGGTGGAATGCCCCCTCAGCGAGGCGGACGAGGTATCCGCGCTGCTTCAGCAAACCATGGAATCCGTCGTTGCGCTCAGCGTGCCGCTGGTGGCCGAGGTCAGCCGCGGCAAGGACTGGGACAGCGCGCATTAACGGCGGCACAGCCGCCCATCCGGAGGAAAACCATGCTGATTGTTGCACTGACAGGCGGCATTGCCTGCGGCAAATCCACCGTTTCCGCCATGCTGTCGGCGCTGGGCGCAAGGGTGATTGACGCGGATGCCATCAGCCGCTCGCTTACCGCGCCGGGCGGCGCGGCGCTGCCCGCCATCCGCCGCTTCTTTGGCGACGGCGTTTTTCAACCCGATGGCACGCTGGACCGTCCCGCGCTGAGCGCACGGGTCTTTGCCAGCCCGCAGGAGCTGGAAACGCTTAACGCCATCGTGCATCCGCTGGTGAAGGAGCAAATGGAAAAACAGCTTTGCGAGTGCCGCAAACAGGGCGCGCAGGTCGTTGTATTGGATGTTCCGCTGCTGTTTGAAGCCAATCTGCAGCATATGGGCGATGTAACCGTGTGCGTTACCGCGCCCGAGGAGGTGCAGATTGCCCGCATGGCGCAGCGAAACGCCTACACCCGCGACCAGGCGCTCAAGCGCATCCGCAGCCAGATGCCGCAGCGGGAAAAGGAAAGGCTGAGCGATCTGGTCATCGATACCGACAAGCCGCTTCCCCAGCTGCAAAGGGAGGTTGAAGCGCTTTACCAGGGCTGGACGGCCCGAAAGGAGCAAGCATGATTTTTGATCTTCGCCTGCTGCACGCGCCGCAGGATGATATCGCCCCGCCCCCGCCCGCGCCGCAGGTGGATGAATACGGCATTCCGGACAACCCCTACGCCCCGCCGCAGCCGTCCCCGCAGCAGCCCGTGCGCCGCAGCCGCGTGGCGCGCTACGCCCGGCAGCAGGAATCTGCACAGGAGGAGCCGTTTCAGCCCCCCGTAAGCCCCGAAATTCCGGATTGGCTGCGCACGGCCCAGCAGAACAATCTTCCCCTGCAAAACCGGCCCCAGGGGCCCAGGGTGCAATCCGCGCCGCGGCAGACGGAGCGTCCCGGCGCCGCCCCGCAAACCCCGCCCGCCTGGCAGCCCCGGCCCCAGCTGCAGCCCCAGCTGCAGCCCCAGGAGGGCTGGCAGGTGGAAACGGATCAGGAAACCATCCGCCGCGAGCTGCCCGCGTGGATCAAAAAGGTGCCCTGGCTGGGCATCGCGGCCTTTGCCGCCGTGCTTTCGGCGGTGCTTCTGTGGGTGATGGGCCTGCAGTATGACCGCCAGACCGAAGCGGTGCTTGAGGAGCGCGCCGGGCAGGAAGCGCAGCTTGTGGAAAGCCATCCCCTGCGCTATCAGGAGATCATTGCCCAAAAGGCGGACAAATACAATCTGTCGCCCGCGTTTGTCGCGGCCATCATGCTCAACGAAAGCTCCTTCCGCCCCGATGCCACCAACGGCAGCACCGGCGCTCGGGGGCTGATGCAGCTGGTCAGCGATACTGCCGAATGGGTGCACGGCAAGCTCAAGCTGGAAACCCCGTTCCGCTTTGACGATATGTACGAGCCGGAGCGCAACGCCGAATACGGCTGCTGGTACCTCAACTATCTTTCCGGCCTGTTCCACGGCGATCCCGTGCTGGTGGCCGCAGCGTTTCACGCCGGGCAGGGCGAGGTGCGCAACTGGCTCAACACCGCCGCCTACAGCCCGGACGGGCAGACCGTGGCCATTGACAAGATCCCCTTCGGCGATACCCGCCGCTATGTGGGCCGGGTGATCAACGACTACGCGGCCTATCTGCGCATCTACTATGGCCAATAGGCCCGCTAAAGGAGCTACGCATGAAAAAACGCCTTCTTGCCCTCATCCTGTGCCTGGCGCTTGTGCCCGTGTGCGCCTCTGGCGAAAGCGTGGAGGATTCGCTCATCGTGGGCATGCTGTCCACCCGGACCACGCAGCTTACGCCGCTGGAGCCCAGGGAGCGGGATATGATGTCCCTGTATGCGCTGATGTACGAAAGCCTGGTTACGCTGGATGACAACGGCATGCCCCAGCCCCTTCTGTGCGAAAGCTGGACCGAGACCGGCGGCGGCAAAACCTGGACGTTCATCCTGCGCGAAAACCTCACGTTTTCGGACGGCACGCCGCTTACCGCCTACGACGTGGCGGCCAGCGGCCAGTACCTGCTCGACCTGGCCAACAACGAGGAAGCCGCCGACAACGGCTTTTACGCCAACATCAAGTACCTGGTATCCTCCTTTAACGCGCGCGACGAGCGCACGCTGGAGGTAAAGGCCAAGCGCGCCTATTACGGACTGCTCTACGCCATGACCTTTCCCGTGGTGCCCCAGAGCCAGGTGGGCATGGCCAATCCTGTGGGCAGCGGCCCCTATGTGGTGGAGCAGTTTGAGCCCTCCAACTACATGCTGCTGGGCGTAAACCGCCAGTGGTGGCAAACCCTTCCCCAGGTTCAGGAGATCATGGTTACCTTTTTTACCAACAGCAAGGACATGATTACCGCCTACGAATATGGCCGCGTGGATACGGTGTTCACCCGCTCGGTGGCGGCGGCGCAGTACCGCAGCGGCAACAATTCGCTCTCCATCAAATACGCCACCCGGCAGATGGAGGTGCTTTTGCTCAACCACCGCACCAGCTCCTTCCCGCTGGACAGCCTGAACGTGCGCAAGGCCATCCGCTATGCCATCAACAAGGCGCTGATCGCCCAGAACGTGTACATGGGCATGACCATGGCCGCCGATACCCCCTACGCGGCGGATAACTGGCTGTACCTGGATCAGGAATCCACCTATGTGTACAACCCCGACAAGGCGCGCGAGCTGCTGGCCGCCGACGGCTGGGAGGATCTGGACGGCAACGGCATTTTGAACAAGGTGGTGGACGGCGTAAGCAAAAACCTGCGCCTGAGCCTGTACGTGTACGAGGATCCCGAAAACGACGTGCGCTTTGAGGCCGCCAACCTGATTGCCGATATGCTGAAGGAGGTTGGCATTGACGCGCATGTGGAGCAGGTAAGCTACCAGACCTTTGCCGACCCCGAGGGCAAAAAACAGAACGACGCCTTTGATATTCTCAAAAGCGGCAACTTTGACATGTTCCTGTGCGCCTTCCAGATGGATGTGGTGCCGGACTACGGCTTTATGCTTACCCCCGGCAACACCCACAACTTTATCCGCTACAACTCCACCGCCATGAAGGAGCTGATTGCCGATCTGCGCGAGCGCGAGGATCAGGCGGGCTTTGCCTATACCTCGCAGGCCATTCAGCAGCGGTTTACCGAGGATGTGCCGTTCATCACGCTGTTTTACCGCGCGGGGGCCATTCTCACCCGCAAAATGTTTACCACTGTGCGCTCCATCCGCGAGTTTGAGCTGCTGCGCGGCATTGAGGCCTTTGGAAGATAGGAGCTTGCTATGAAACGCTTTTGCCTGCTGCTGGCGGCCCTGCTGCTGGCCGCCCCCTGCGTACGGGCGCAAACGCCAGACGCTACCGCGCAGACCCCGGCCTTTGTGGAGGCGCTTTTGGAGGTGGCCCGGGGCGAGCTGGGCTATGTGGAGGGCCCCAACAACTATTCCAAATACGGCGAGTGGAGCGGCGATCCCAACGCGGCATGGTGCGCGGAGTTTGTGTGCTGGTGCGTCAACCGGCTGGATGAGCTGCAGGGCACGCAGCTGCTAAACGAGGTGTATCCCAATTACAGCGGGCAAAACACCGGGCGCGACTGGTTTATCCGGCGCGGCAGGTTTGTGTACCGCAAGGGCAACTGCCCGGACTGGGGCTACCAGTGGCTCAAGGGCAGCGACCACTACCTGCGCAAAAACGAGTACATCCCCCGCCCCGGCGATCTGATGTTTTTCAGCTACAATGAGGCGGGCGATACCGAGCATGTGGCGCTGGTGGAATACAGCGCGCCGGATGAGAACGGCCGGACCGTTGTGCATGTGATTGAGGGCAACAACCCCGACCGCGTGCAGCGCAACGCCTATCTGCTGGATGATTCCCAGGTGCTGGGCTTTGGCCTGTGCCAGGATCTGGCGGATACCACCATGCGCTTTGGCAACGAGGGCGACAAGGTAGCGGCCCTGCAGCGCAATCTGGTGGAGCTGGGCTATCTGGAGGAGCGTCACATCACCGGCAGCTTTGGCTCCAACACCCGCAGGGCGGTGGCGGATTTTCAAACCCAACAGATGGAGGGAAAGGCCAGCACCGGCATCGCCGACCGCCAAACGCAGCAGGCGCTGGAAAAAGCAATCCATGACCGGCAGCTTCAGCTGCCGGATACCTGGCTGGTAACCGAATAAAAAGGGAGGGGCAATTGGATGAAGGTATATCAAAGCGTAACCGAACTTGTTGGCGGCACACCCCTGCTCAGGCTGCACAGCGATCTGCAGGGCCATCCCCTGCAGGCGCAGCTGCTGGTGAAGCTGGAATGCATGAACCCCGCCGGCAGCGCCAAGGACCGCGTGGGGCTTGGCATGATTCTGGATGCGGAAAACCGGGGGCTGCTCCGTCCCGGCGCCACCATCATCGAGCCCACCAGCGGCAACACCGGCATCGGCCTTGCCAGCGTGGCGGCGGCGCGGGGCTACCGCGTGGTGCTTACCATGCCCGACAGCATGAGCATGGAGCGCCGCGCCCTGCTCAGGGCCTACGGCGCCGAGCTGGTGCTTACTCCGGGCGCCCAGGGCATGGCCGGAGCCATTGAAAAGGCCAGGGAGCTGGCCGCCTCCATTCCCGGCAGCTTTATGCCCTGCCAGTTTGACAACCCCGCCAATGCCGATGCGCATTACCGCACCACCGGCCCCGAAATTTGGCAGGATACCGATGGCCAGGTGGATGTGTTTGTGGCGGGCGTGGGCACGGGCGGCACCATTACCGGCGTTGGCCGGTATCTGAAGCAGCAAAAGCCCGGTGTGCACGTTGTGGCGGTGGAGCCGGCGGATTCGCCCGTGCTGTCCGGCGGCAGGCCCGGCCCGCACAAGCTGATGGGCATCGGCGCGGGCTTTGTGCCGGGGGTGCTGGATACCTCCGTGTACGATGAAATCATCCGCGTAACCACGGATGAGGCGTACGCCGCCGCCCGCGCCATGGCGCATACCGAGGGCGTGCTGGTGGGCATCACCAGCGGCGCGGCGCTGCACGCGGCCATCCTGCTGGCCGCCCGCCCCGAAAACCGGGGCAGGACCATCGTGGCCCTTTTGCCGGATACCGGCGAGCGCTATCTGTCCACACCGCTGTTTGCGGACTGACCTACAAAGGAAGGCGCGCCATGAAAAAGCATATCCTCAGCGGCATCGACCGCATTGATACCGTTTCCCATCTGCTCAAAGGCCGCCGCGTGGGGCTGATGACCAACCCCACCGGCATCAACCATCAGCTGCAAAGCACCGTCGATCTTCTGCACAGCCGCTTTGGCCTGAGCGCGCTGTATGCCGTGGAGCACGGCATACGGGGCGATATTCAGGCGGGCGAGCATGTGGAAAGCTTTGTGGATCCCGAAACCGGCGTGCCCGTATACAGCGCCTACGGCCCCTCCAGCCGCTTTACCGATGAAATGCTGGACGCCTTTGATGTGCTGGTGTTTGATATTCAGGATATGGGCGCGCGCTTTTACACCTACATCTACTCCATGGGCTACGCGCTGGAGGCCTGCGCACGCGCCGGCAAGAGCATGATTGTGCTGGATCGCGTCAATCCCCTGGGCGGAGTCAAGCGCTGCGGCACCATCCTGCGGCCGGAGTTTGCCTCCTTCGTGGGCGATTACGCGCTGCCCACGCAGTACGGCCTTACCGTGGGCGAACTGGCGGGCTATGTAAAGCATTTTTTGCAGCTGGATGTGGATTTGACCGTGGTGCCGCTGCAGGGCTGGACGCGCGATACCCTGCTGGATGAAACCGACCTGCCCTGGGTGGCCCCCTCGCCCAATCTGACCAATCTGGAGGGCGCGCTGTGCTACATTGGCACCTGCGTGTTTGAGGGCACCAACCTCAGCGAGGGGCGCGGTACCACGCTGCCCTTCCAGGTGATGGGCGCGCCCTTTCTGGACGGAGCGGAGCTGGAAAGGCGCATGAACGCGCTGCAGCTGCCCGGGCTGCATTTTCGCCGCACGTCCTTCTGCCCCACGTTCAGCAAGCATCAGGGCGTGCTGTGCCACGGCGTGCAGATGCACGTGACCGACCGGGACCGCTGCAATGCCTTTGCGGGCGGCCTGTTCCTGCTGCAAACCGCAAGGGAGCTGGCGGGCGAGGCGTTTGCGTGGCTGGGCGAGAAGGATTTCTTTATCGACAAGCTGCTGGGCACGGATGAATTGCGCACCGGCAGGTACGACGCCGCCGGGCTGGTGCAGGCGTATCTGGAGCCTGTGCGCGCCTTTGGCGAGCAGGTAAAGCCCTATGAGCTGTACAGGTGAAGGAGGAAAAACCATGTCTTATGAAATTCGCAGGATCACCCCGCAGGATGCGCCCGAGGCGGTCGCGCTGATGCAGCTGCTTTTTGACCGGGGAGAAATTCTGTATCAGCCGGTTGATGAGCAGGATTTTCTCGCCCGCTTTACGGGCGAGGGCCGCTGGGGCTTTGGCGCGTTTGAAGACGGCCGGATGATGGGCTTTGCGCATGCCGCGGCGCAAACCAGCTTTCTCAATGGCGAAAGCGATACCAGCACGCCCCTGTACCTGACGCTGGTGCTGGTGCATCCGCAGGCCCGCCGCCACGGCGTGGGCACGGCGCTGATCAACCGTATCAAGACGCTGTGCACGGAGCTGGGCAAGCCCTGCATCACCGTGGCGGACAGAAATCCCGTGCATCTGACCTGGCTGATTCCCGGCGCAAACGGGCACGATCACAACAATGCCCCCGGCGTGCATGAGGACGGCATGGGCTATCCCTTCCTGCTAAGCCAGGGCTTTGAGGCGCGTGCGCACGAGGTGGCCATGTATGTGGATCTCCACGCCTACCGCTGGAACCCCGAGCTGGATACGATCCTGAACGCCCTGAAGGCCGAGAACATCGGAGTGGGCGTTTGGAAGCCCGGCATGGCCGAGGAATATGACGGCATGTGCGACCGCGTGGGCAGCGAATACTGGCGCAATGTGCTGCGCCAGGAAATTGCCGCCTGGAAGGAAAACCGCCCCAACAGCGACCCGGAGCTGTGGGTGGACGGCGTACGCCCCGCCGGGCCGCGCCCCCTTCTGGTGGCCGTGAAGGATGGCCACATCATCGGCTTTACCGGCCCGGTGGACCGCCAGCAGAGCGGACGCGGCTGGTTTACCGGCATCTGCGTGGATCCCGCCTATGGCGGGCGCGGCATTGGCACGGTGCTGTTCAATCTGCTCATGCGCGAGTTTGTTGATGCGGGCGCGGCGTTTTCCTCGCTGTTTACCGGCACCGACAACCATGCCCAGAAGATCTACCGCCGCGCAGGCTTTGAACCCCGCGCCCGGTGGGCCGTTATGCGCTGGGTGCAGGAATAAGGCGGGGGACAAAGCCGGGGAGGCTCCGCCTCCCCGG
>JAEDGL010000066.1 GCA_016297535.1 Clostridia bacterium
CCGATATCCGCGCCATCAAGCGCAACAACATCAACGCCATCCGCACCAGCCACTACCCCAACTCCAGCGCCTGGTACCGCCTGTGCGATGAATACGGCGTGTACCTGATTGATGAAACCAACCTGGAAACCCACGGCACCTGGCACCTGGGTACGGGGCTGGAAACCTCCCTGCCCGGCAACCGTCCCGAATGGCTGGGCGCTGTGCTGGACCGTGCCACCAGCATGCTGGAGCGCGACAAGAACCACCCCAGCGTTCTCATCTGGTCCTGCGGCAACGAATCCTTCGGCGGCAGCGATATCTATGAAATGTCCCAGTTCTTCCGCCGCCGCGACCCCAGCCGCCTGGTGCACTACGAGGGCATTTTCTGGGATCGCCGCTACAACGCCACCTCCGATATGGAAAGCCAGATGTACACCCCCGTTGCGGATATTGAAACGTTCCTTTCCGAGCATCCCGAAAAGCCCTTCATCCTGTGCGAGTACACCCACGCCATGGGCAACAGCTGCGGCGGCATGTTCAAGTATGTGGATCTGGAATACCGCGAGCCCCGCTACCAGGGCGGCTTCATCTGGGATTTTGTGGATCAGGCCATCCTGACCCAGGCGCCCAACGGCAAAACCCGTCTGGCCTACGGCGGCGACTTTGGCGAGCGCCCCTGCGACCGCGATTTCTGCGGCAACGGCCTGCTCTTTGCCGACCGCACCGAAACCCCGCGCATGCAGGAGGTCAAGTACCTCTACCAGCCCGTGCGCATCACGCCCGATGCCGGCGGCGTAACCCTTGAAAACCGCAATCTGTTTATCAACACCAGCCGCTGGAACCTGCGCTGGCAGCTCAACCGCGACGGCGTATGCGTGCAAAGCGGCGAAATCCGCAAGCCCGATGTGCCCGCCGGTCAAACCCGCCACTTCGAGCTGCCCGTGGCCGCCTGCGAGCTGCCCGGCGAATATGTGCTGCATGTGGGGCTTTGCCAGGATACGGATACGCTCTGGGCCCCTGCCGGATATGAGCAGATGCACGGCGAGGCCGTTATCGCCCGCATTGAAAAGCCCGAAATGCCCGCCTGCGGCGAGTACGCGGTTTCCATGGGCGATATGAACACCGGCGCGCGCGGCGCCGCCTTTGAGGCGCTTTTCCGTCACAGTGAGGGCGGGCTGACCAGCCTCCACGCGCACGATGATCTGGAAAGACTGGCCACCACCCCGCTCATCAGCCTCTACCGCGCCCCCACCAACAACGACATCGGCAACGATGACTGGCGCACCGAGGGCCTGTGGCTGGCCGCATCCCAGCTGGCCAAATACGAGCTGGTTTCCGCCCAGCGGGAAAACGGCCTGCTGGTGGTGCGCTACGAGGTACGCCTGCCCGTGGCCAACGACAGCATGCAGCTGAGCTACACCGTGCTGGGCAACGGCCGCATCCTGACGGAGCTGAGCTGGCACGGCAACGCCGCCCTGCCCGATCTGGAGGCCTTCGGCCTGAGCCTGCGCCTGCCGGTGGAGCTGAGCCATGTGGCCTACTACGGCCTCGGCCCGGTGGAAAACTACGCCGACCGCAGGCATGGCGCCAAACTGGGCCGTTTTGCCTACGAGGCCGCCGAAAACGTAACGCCCTACCTGCAGCCGCAGGAGTGCGGCAACCGCGAGGGCGTGCGCGAGCTTACCGTAACCGATGATTACGGCCGCGGCCTGCGCGTGGAGGCGGTGGACGCGCCCCTTTCCATCAGCGTGCTGCCCTACAGCGCGTATGAGCTGATGAACGCCCGCCATCAGGACGAGCTGGCGGATCCCTGCTACACCTACCTGGATATCGCCCTGTGCCGCAAGGGCGTGGGCGGCGACGACAGCTGGCACGCGCCCGTGCATCCGGAGTTCCACCTGCCCGCAGGCGAGGCCCGCACGCTGCGTTTTGTGCTGAGCGTAGTAAAATAATCAAAAAAGAGCCAATCTACCAATTGGCAAGCCATCGGATCTGCGTTATGATAAAGCGCAGATCCGAATTTGATCAGGAGGAGTGTTTGCAATGACACAGCCCATCCGCATCGGCATTCTGGGCTACGGCAATCTGGGCCGTGGCGTGGAAAGCGCCGTGCGCCAGAACCCCGATATGACCCTCGCCGCCGTCTTTACCCGCCGCGATCCGCAGAGCCTGCGCCTGCTTACCCCCGGTGTGCCCGTATATCCCGCCGCCGAAGCTCCCGCCCACAGGGACGGGATTGACGTGCTCATTCTGTGCGGCGGCAGCGCCACCGACCTGCCCGTTCAAACGCCGGACATGGCCCGCTTTTTTCACGTGGTGGACAGCTTTGATACCCACGCCAACATCCCCGCCCATTTTGCCGCCGTGGATGAGGCGGCCAAAGCCGCCGGCACCGTGGCGCTGATCTCCTGCGGATGGGACCCCGGCATGTTCTCGCTCAACCGCGTATATGCAAGCGCCGTGCTGCCCGAGGGACGGGATTACACCTTCTGGGGCAAGGGCGTAAGCCAGGGACACTCCGACGCCATCCGCCGCATTGAGGGCGTGGCCGACGCGCGCCAGTATACCATTCCCGTGCCCGAGGCGCTGCAATCCGTGCGCAGCGGCGCCTGCCCGGAGCTGAGCACCCGCCAGAAGCACACCCGCGAATGCTTTGTGGTGCTCAAGGAGGGCGCGGACGCCGCGCGCGTGGAGCATGAAATCAAAACCATGCCCAACTATTTTGCGGATTACGATACCACCGTGCATTTCATCAGCACGGAGGAGCTGCGGCGCGACCACAGCGGCATCCCCCACGGCGGGTTTGTCATCCGCTCCGGCCGCACCGGCTGGGAAAACGAGCACCAGCATGTCATTGAGTACAGCCTCAAGCTGGATTCCAACCCGGAGTTTACCGCCAGCGTCATCGTTGCCTACGCCCGCGCCGTGGCGCGCATGGCCGCGCAGGGCCAAAGCGGCTGCAAAACCGTGCTGGACGTTGCACCCGCGCTGCTGTGCCCGCAGGATCCGGCATGGCTGAGGGAGCATATGCTGTAGACCCCCAAACAAACGAAGTGGGGAGACGCATGATTGCGCGTCTCCCCACTTTTGATTTACAGCTTTTTCACAAACCTGAGCAGCTCCCGCATATAGGGGAACTGGCCGTCTTCGTCCAGCTGGGTGGAGCCGGCGCAGTGGCCGCCCGGCAGCACAACCAGCTCCACCCTTGCCTGGGGCTCAAAGCGCAGCAGGCTGCGGTACATCAGCACGTTCTGCTCGGGGCGGCAGGGCATATCCTGCTCGTAGCACAAAATGAGCAGCGGCCCGGGCAGGCGGTTCATACCCGCGTAGTACAGGGGCGCCGCGCCGTCGATGCGCTCCAGGCGGCTGTCCATGCCGCGCTCGCGCAGCACATTGTAGTGCACCGTCTGCTGCGCGCTGTCGGATACGTAGGCCATGATCCCCTCCGGATCCACGCCCGCGTTGCGCAGGTAGGCCGGATTCAGGCAAAGCAGCATCGTCAGATACGCGCCCGCGGACTGGCCGGTGATAATCATGCGTCCGCTGCCGCCAAGCCCGGGCAGGCGCTTTTGCACATGCGCCGCCGCCTGCGCCGCATCGGTTACAAACTCCGGGTAGCGGGCGAAGGGATACATGCTGTATTCGGCGGATACAAAGGCGTACCCGGCCTGCACGGCGTGCCGGGCAAGCTGGTCGCCGTCCTTGCGGCTTCCGGCCTCCATGCCGCCGCCGTGAAACCAGAGGATTGTGTCAAAGCCGTCCTCCTCGGGCAGATACCAGTCAAGCAGCTGGCAGGGCTTGGGGGCATAGCGTTCGTCCATGAGAGTGCGCATGGGAATGGCTCCTTTCGATTGGATATGGACAGAAAAATCAGACGGTTTCCGGGTTGGCCGAAGGCTCCAGCACCTCCGCCTCCGTCACCACATCATCCAGCAGCGCCATCACCATGGGCACGCCCCTGGCGGTTTTGTTCTGCATCAGGATTTCGGAGGACTGGATATCGGAATACGGGCTCATCTTCTGGTACACGCGCACGGTGGCGTCCCCGGCAGGCACCAGCGCCACGGCGGCCAGACGCGTGCCGTTGGAGCCGTTTTTATTGAAATAGAAGCTCTTGAGCCCCTTGCCCGCGCGGGCCTGCGGCTCAAAATCCATATAGAGAATGCGCTTGGCGTAGCCGCGCTCGCTCAGCAGAATCAGCTGATCGGTGGCCTGCGGCTGACCCGCCCAGAGGATGCGGTCGCCCTCCTCCAGATTCATGCCCTTTACGCCGCCCGCCACACGCCCCTGCGCGGGAATGGTATCGGCATGGAAGCGGATGCACATGCCGCTTTCGGAAAACAGCAGCAGATCCAGCGCGGGATCCAGCGGGAGCACGGTATGCAGCGCATCGCCATCCCTGAGGCTGACGGCGGCAAACCGGCTGCGGCGCACATCATACTCGGCGGCGGGGGTACGCTTGATCTGCCCGTTGCGGGTGATAAAGAGCAGATCGGGCTTGCCGGCCATTTCGCCCGGCTTGAGGCACAGGATGCGAACAGGGATCTCGTTTTCCTCCAGCCCCGCCAGCACGGAGTTGAGCAGCGCGCCGCGGTCCCGGGGCCTGTTCATCTCCGGCAGGGCGGAAACGCTGAGCGTGTAGCAGTTGCCCAGGTTGGTAAAGAAATACAGCGTTTCATCCGTAAAGGTTTCAAACCGGTACAGGATGGGATCCTCCGCGGATGATTGATCCGCCTCGGCCGCCTGCTTTTTGGCGCGCGGCGGATACATGCGGCGCAGCAGCCCCGCCCTGGAGAAGGTGATCAGCGCCTCCTGCGCCACCGTTTCCTCCTTCTGGATGGCCTCAACCACGTTTTCGGCATCCACAAGCTCGGTCCGGCGGTCGTCGCCGTATTTGTCCGCCACGGCCCGGAGCTCCTTTTTGATGACGCCCATCAGCTTGCGCTCGCTTTTGAGAATGCTTTCCAGCTCCTCAATCAGCTTGAGCAGATCGGCGTATTCCTTGCGCAGGGTCAGGATTTCCAGATTGGTCAGGCGCTGCAGGCGCATATCCAGAATGGCCTGCGCCTGCACATCGGTCAGCTCGAAGCGCGCCATCAGGGCGGCCTTGGCGGTTTTGGGGTTTTCGCTGCCGCGGATGATGGAGATGACCTCGTCCAGGTTGTCAACGGCAATCATCAAACCTTCCAGGATATGGGCGCGGGCCCTGGCCTTGTCCAGATCGTAGCGGGTGCGCGCGGTAACCACGTTTTTGCGGTGGCGGATGTAGTATTTGATGGCGCGCTTCAGGCTGAGCAGACGGGGCTTGCCATCGGCAATGGCAAACATGTTTACGCCAAAGGTAACCTGCAGATCGCTGTACTTGAACAGGTAGCCCAGCACCTTGTCCACGTCGGCGTCCTTGCGCAGCTCGATCACGGCGCGCATGCCCGTGCGGTCGCTCTCATCGCGGATGTCGTAAATGCAGCCCAGCGCGGATTTTTTCTCCTCGCTCAGCCTGAGGATCTTTTCCAGCATCGCGGCCTTGTTTACCTGATAGGGGATTTCGGTAATCACAATCAGCCGGCGGCCCGCGCTGCCCTCCTCGATGTGGGTGCGGGCGCGCAGGGTCAGCTTGCCCTTGCCGGTTTCATAGGCCGCGCGGATTTCGGGGGTGTTGAGCAGCACGCCGCCGGTGGGAAAATCCGGCGCGGGCAGGATGCCCATAAGCTCGTCCAGCGTAATCTGGGGATTGTCGATCTGCGCGATCACGGCGGAGATGGTCTCGCGCAGGTTGTGGGGCGGGATATTGGTGGCCAGACCCACGGCAATGCCGCTTGCGCCGTTTACCAGCAGGTTGGGGAAGCTGGCGGGCAGCATGTCCGGCTCCTTGAGGGTATCGTCAAAATTGAGGCGGAAGGGTACGGTATCCTTGTCCAGGTCGCGCAGCATTTCGGTGGCCAGAGGGGCCATGCGCGCCTCGGTATATCGCATGGCCGCCGCGCCGTCGCCGTCCACGGAGCCAAAGTTGCCGTGGCCGTCCACCAGCTTGCCGCGCATGCTGAAATCCTGCGCCAGGCGAACCAGCGCATCGTACACGCTGCTGTCGCCGTGGGGATGGTATTTACCCAGACAGTCGCCCACGATGCGCGCGCACTTGCGGTGCGGGGTATCGGGGTGAATGGCCAGCTCGTTCATGGTGTAGAGAATGCGGCGCTGCACGGGCTTCAGGCCGTCCTCCACGCGGGGAATGGCGCGCTCCATGATCACGTGCTCGGCATAGGGAATCATGCTGTTGTGCATGACCTCCTCCATGGGGGAGACGATGATGTTCTGATCCACCCCGATGGGCGGACGTTCATCCCTGGTTTTGCGGGGCGGCATCAGTCATTCCTCCCTTCGCTGAGCTGGTCGCTGATGGCCATAAAGCTGTCCTCGCGGTTGAAATTGGCATGCTGGCTGATGTACTCGCGGCGGGGATCCACCTTGTCGCCCATCAGGATGGTGACCAGGCGCTCGGCCTGCGCCGCGTCCTCGATGCTCACCTGCATCAGCTTGCGCCGGGAGGGATCCATGGTGGTTTCCCACAGCTGCTCGGGGTTCATTTCACCCAGGCCCTTGTAGCGCTGCAGCTGGTAGCCCTTGGCCGAGCCCCTGGTAACCCGCTGCAGCTCGTTGTCATCGTAGGCGTACTGCACCCTGTTGCCGCGTTGCACCTTGTAAAGGGGCGGCATGCCGATGTACACATGCCCGGCGGTAATCAGCTCCTTCATGTAGCGGTAGAAGAAGGTGAGCAGGATGGCGCGGATATGCGCACCGTCCTGATCGGCATCGGAAAGGATGATGACCTTGTGGTACTTCAGGCCGCTCAGGTCAAAGCTTTCGTCGATGTTGGTGCCCAGCGCGGTAATGATGGAGCGGAATTCCTCGTTGTTGAGCACCTGATCCAGCCGCTTCTTTTCGGCGTTGAGGGGCTTGCCGCGCAGCGGCAGGATGGCCTGAAACCGCCGGTCGCGCCCCTGCTTGGCGCTGCCGCCGGCGCTGTCGCCCTCCACCAGAAACAGCTCGTTCTGCTCGGGCCTGCGGCCCGTGCAGCTGGCCAGCTTGCCCACCAGCGGCGCGGCCTCCAGCGCGTTTTTGGTGCGGGCCACATCGCGCGCCTTGCGCGCGGCCTCGCGCACCCGGGCGGCGCGGACGGCCTTTTCAATCAGCTGGACCGCCAGCTCCTGATGCCTGAGATCCTCAAAATAGGTTGTCAGCTGCTGGGTGAGGATGGCCTCCACCACGGGTCGCACCTCGGTGTTGCCCAGTTTGCCCTTGGTTTGCCCCTCAAACTGGGGATTTTTGACCATGGCCAGCATCACCGCCGTCATGCCCTCGCGGAAATCATCGCCGCTGAGGTTGGCGTCCTTGTCCTTGAGCGCGCCAAGGCGGCGGGCAAAATCGTTCATCACCTTGGTGTAGGCAGCCTTGAATCCGGTTTCGTGCGTGCCGCCCTCGCCGGTGGGGATGTTGTTGACATAGCTGAACACGTTTTCGGTATAGCTGTCGGTGTACTGGATGGCCACCCGGAAGATGATGTCGTCCTTTACGCCCTCCAGATAGATGGGCTCCTCATGCAGGCAGGTTTTATCCGCATTGAGGTATTTGACGTAGTCCACAATGCCGCCCTCGTAGTAATAGACCTGGCGGCCCTGGGGCTGCTCGTCCAACTCATCGCCATCGTCGCCAGGTACCTTTTTGGGCTTGCGCTCGTCCAGAAAGGTGATGGTAACGCCCTTGTTGAGGTAGGCCAGCTCCCGCAGGCGGCGGGACACGGTTTCGGCGTTGAAGACGGTGGTTTCAAAAATATCGCCGTCGGGCAAAAAGCGCACCAGCGTGCCGCGCTGACGGGTGTTACCCACCTGGCTCAGCGGCGCTACGGGACGGCCCGCCACCACCTTTTTCTCCTGCTCGTCCCAGGCGCTTTCAAAGCGCATCTGATAATGCTTGAAATTCATGAACACGTCGATGTTCACCCATTTGGACAGAGCGTTGACCACGCTGGCGCCCACGCCGTGCAGGCCGCCGGAATAGGCGTAGTTCTCGTTGTTGAACTTGCCGCCCGCGTGCAGCTTGGTATAAATCACTTCCACGCCGCTTACGCCCATGGTGGGATGGATATCCACCGGCAGGCCGCGGCCGTTGTCGCGCACACTGGCCGAGCCGTCCGCGTGCAGGGTGACATCCACCTGACTGGCATAGCCGCCCATGGCCTCGTCAATGGCGTTGTCGACAATCTCCCACAGCATATGATGCAGGCCGCGCGAGCCCGTGGAGCCGATGTACATGCCGGGACGCATGCGCACCGCGTCCAGCCCCTCCAGCACCTGGATGCTCTGCGCCGTGTATTGTTTGGACATCCTGTTCACTCCTTGTGTTTGGAAAGATGTCGAATGTATGACAAAACAGAGACACACAAATCAACAGGTTATTATACCATGAAACGGTTGAGCGTTGCAAGCGCGGCCCCCGGCGCCTGCAGCTCCATGAAAACCGCGGCCCCGGCGGGCATGCCCCGTTGTGTTTGCCTGGCAGATATGCTATACTTTGTCACAGCCCTTTCTGCTTATCCAGGTGTCACGAAGGCGCCATACCTCTTCCGAAGAAGAGGGAAGGGGTTTTTCGGGTTCTGTGCAAAACAGGAAAGGATGTGGATTCAAATGAAGAAAAACCAGATTGTGCATCTCTCGCTGTCCGCCATGCTGCTTGCCATTGGGCTGGTGCTGCCGTTTCTGACGGGCCAGGTTCCCCAGTTTGGCAGCATGCTGCTGCCGCTGCATCTGCCCGCGCTGATCTGCGGCTTTGTGTGCGGCTGGGGCTGGGGCATGGCGGTGGGCTTTGTGCTGCCGCTGCTGCGCAGCGTGCTGTTCGGCATGCCGCCCATGATTCCCACGGCGCTGTGCATGGCCTTTGAAATGGCCGCCTACGGCGCGGCGGCGGGGCTGTTGTACCGCTTCTTTGCGGGCCGCAGGGGACATATCTACCTTTCGCTGGTGGGCGCCATGCTCATTGGCCGCGTGGTGTGGGGCATTGTCAGCTTTGCGGTGTACGCTCTGCTGACGGAGAAAACCTTCTCCCTGACCGCCTTCTGGATGGGCGGCTTTGCCAACGCCTGGCCGGGCATTGTGCTGCAGCTGGTGCTGGTGCCGCTGATTGTGGCGGGGCTGGAGCGTGCGCGGCTGATTCCGCTGAAGCAGGAGAATGCATGAACGAGCAGCTTTTGAAAAAGCATTTTGAGCAGGCCCCACGAATGGAGCCTCAGGACGCAGTCAAGCTCGCTTTTCAAAGCGCGTTTGGCTGCGGCCATCTTTTGCCCGCGCAGGAGGACTGCACGCGCAGGATTCAGGCGGAAATGGCCTCCGTGCCCCAGCGGGAAACGCCCCTGTTTACGCCCATCGGAAACGGGCTGTGCAGGCTGGAGCTGGCCTCGCCGGACGCGCGCAGGCTGGGCGCCGGCCGCATTGCGCGCATGATGCTGGTAACGGATGAAATCGTGCGCGCCAGAAAGGACAACTGCGAGCGCTTTGAGGCGGCGCTGGCCCTGACGCAGGCGCTGGCCCTGCAGGGCAGGACGCCCTTTTCGGCCGGGGCGTTTGAGGCGTACCTGAGCGTCTACCGGGCGCAGGGCTGTCCCGTGGTGAGCCACACCCCGGCCTACCGCGAGACCTACCTGCCCGCCTACCGGGTGGTGCTTGCGGATCTGGCGCTGCTTACCCCGGTGCTGCTTTCCGGGCGCAGCGTCATCGTGCTGGACGGCCCCTGCGGCAGCGGCAAAACAACGCTTTCGGGGCTGCTGGGGCGCATGTGCGGGGCCACGCCCATCCCCATGGACGATTTCTTTCTGCCCTTTGACCTGCGCACGCCCGAACGGCTTGCCCAGCCGGGCGGCAACGTGCACTACGAGCGCTTTGAGCAGGAGGTGCTGCGTCAGCTTGCGCCCGGGAAACCGGTTTGCTGGAACCGCTTTCACTGCGCGGACGGCACGCTGATCCCCCGCAGCATCCCCGCCTGTGACACGGTCATCATTGAGGGCAGCTACAGCCATCACCCGTATTTCCGCCCGGCCTGTGAGCGCCTGCAGGCGCTGCGCGTTTTTGTTAGCGTGGATCCCGGCGAGCAGCTGCGCCGCATCCGCCTGCGCGATCCCGGCATGCTGCAGGCGTTTGAAACGCGCTGGATTCCTCTTGAAAAAAAATACTTTGAGGCGTATGATATTCAAAGCGCGGCAGACGTGGTGCTTGACAGCCTGCCATGGTAACAGCCGCGCGCTCTAAGGAGGAATGTCCCTTGAAGCTGGTCGTGATCGACGGTCAGGGCGGCGGCGTGGGCAAAAGCCTTGTGGCGGCGCTCAAGGCGCGCATGCCCGATCAGCCCGTGATTGCGCTGGGCACCAATGTGCAGGCCACCTCCGCCATGCTGCGCGCAGGGGCGGACGCAGGCGCCACAGGCGAAAGCGCCATCCGCTACCAGTGCAAAACCGCCGGCGTCATCGTGGGCGTTGCGGGAATTCTTCATGCAAACGCCATGCTTGGCGAAATTTCGCCGGGCATTGCCGCCGCCGTCAGCCTGAGCGAGGCGCAAAAGGTGCTGGTGCCCCTGGAGCGCTGCGGGTTGACCATCGCCGGCGTTGGCCGCCAGCCGCTGGATGCGCTCATCCGGCAGGCGGCGGAGCTGGCAGCCCAATACTGTGAAACCCAAAGAAAGAAGGAAAATCCCAAATGAGTGAATGTACGCACGACTGCTCCACCTGCAGCGCCAGCTGCTCCTCCCGCAACGAGCCGGAAAGCCTGCTGGCCAAGCCCCACGAGCTGAGCCACATCCGGAAAATCATCGGCGTGTGCTCCGGCAAGGGCGGCGTTGGCAAAAGCATGGTTACCAGCCTGCTGGCCGTTCTTGCGCAGCGTCAGGGGCTCAAGGTTGGCATTCTGGATGCCGATATCACCGGTCCCTCCATCCCCCGCGCGTTTGGCCTGAAGGAAAAGGCCGCCGGAAGCGACCAGGGCATTTTTCCCGTGCGCAGTGCCACCGGCATTGATGTGATGAGCCTGAACCTGCTTCTGGAAAACGATACCGATCCCGTGGTGTGGCGCGGCCCGGTCATTGCGGGCGCGGTGGGCCAGTTCTGGACGGATGTTATCTGGGGCGACAAGGATATTCTGTTTATCGACATGCCTCCGGGAACCGGCGACGTGATGCTTACCGTATGCCAGACCATCCCCGTGGACGCGCTCATTCTGGTAACCACGCCCCAGGAGCTGGTGGAGATGATTGTGGAAAAGGCCATCAAGATGGCCGGTATGATGGATATTCCCGTCATGGGCCTGGTGGAAAACATGTCCTACATCGCCTGCCCGGACTGCAACCGTCACATTGAGGTGTTCGGCGCCAGCCGCGTGGAGGAAATGGCCTCCCGCTACAACATTCCGCTGACCGCCCGCCTGCCCATTGATCCCAAGCTGACCGGCGGCGTGGACAAGGGCATGATTGAGCTGTTCAACGGCAGCTGGCTGGATGCCATCGCCGACGCCATCTACGACCTGCCCGCCAAAAAGGCCTGAGTCATGATTGATCGCGAAGAAAAGATCTGCCGCGCCCGGGAGCTGTTTTTATCCGGCTACAACTGCGCCCAGTCGGTTGCCGCCGCCTTTGCGCCCGAAATGGGCCTGACGCAGGAAAAGGTGCTGCGCCTGATCAGCGGCTTTGGCGGCGGGCTGGGCGGCCTGCGCGTAACCTGCGGCACGGTAAGCGCCATGTGCATGGTAATGAGCTGGCTGCACGGCTACGACGAGGCGGATGATTTTGACGGCAAAAAGCACCTTTACGCCACCGAGCAGCGCATGGCCGCGCGCTTTACCGACCGCTACGGCACCCTGTGCTGCCGCGATCTGCTGACTGCCGCGGGCGTCGAAATCAAAAACACGCCCAGCCCCCGCACGCCCGAATACTACCGCAAGCGTCCCTGCGCGCGGTATGTGGAAGCCTGCGCCGGGATTCTGGCCGATGAACTGAACGAACTCAACGGGTAAATCCCCGTACCAGCCGCCCAACACGCTATCAAGGGAGGTTTTTACATTGACCCATCAGCGTATCCTGGTTCCCTCCGCCAACGGCACTACCTTTCCCATGGATGTTTACGTTCCGCATGTTTCCAAAGAGGTGGTACCCAACCCCGTGCGTCCCGCCGTGGTCATCTGCCCCGGCGGCGCTTACCAGTTTTGCAGCGAGCGCGAGGCCGAGCCCATCGCCCTGCGGTTTGTCATGCACGGCTTTAACGCCTTTGTGGTGTGGTACCGCGAAAAGGCCGAACAGGAGCGTTTTCCCAAGCCCCAGCAGGACGCGGCCTCTGCCGTGGCCTGCGTGCGCGCCAACGCGGAAAAGTGGCATACCGATCCCAACCGCATCGCCATTCTGGGCTTCTCCGCGGGCGGACACCTGGCCGGCAGCCTGGGCGTTCTGTGGCACCGCGCCGAGCTGTGGCAGCCCCTGGGCCTGACCCCCGAGCAGGTAAAGCCCAACGCGCTGGTGCTTTGCTACCCCGTCATTTCCGGCGGCAAGGATGCGCACCGCGGCAGCTTTGAAAACC
>JAEDGL010000067.1 GCA_016297535.1 Clostridia bacterium
CCCGTCCCCTGCCCATCCGCATCATCTGCCCCGGCCGCGTGTACCGCGCCGATGAGGTGGATGCCACCCACAGCCCGGTCTTCCACCAGATGGAGGGCCTGGTGATCGACGAGCATGTCAAGATGAGTGATCTGCGCGGCACGCTGGAGGCCTTTGCCCGCAAGCTGTACGGCGAAGGCACCACCACCCGTTTCCGCCCCAGCTTCTTCCCCTTCACCGAGCCCAGCGCTGAGGTGGATATGACCTGCGTGGCCTGCCATGGCAAGGGCTGCCCCATCTGCAAGGGCACTGGCTGGATTGAGGTGCTCGGCTCCGGCATGGTGCACCCCCATGTGCTGGAAATGTGCGGCATCGACTCCAAGAAGTATTCCGGCTTTGCCTTTGGCATCGGCCTGGAGCGCATTGCCATGCAGCGCTACGGCATCCGCGATATGCGCCTGCTCTACGAGGGCGACGCCCGCCTGTTTGGCCAGCTGCGCTGACGCCTGTTTTTCGCTTTTCCCACTGCGGCAGCGCATGGGGGAAAGCAACCCACCCCTGATGATTTGAGGAGACGATTTGCATATGAAGCTTGCAATGAACATGATCCGGCAGTACGCGGATATTCCCGTTACGCCGGAGGAATATTCCGAGCGGATGATTATGACCGGCACCGCCGTGGAAGGCGTGGAGGATATTGCCGGCGGCATGGAAAAGGTGGTTGTGGGGCGTGTGCTTACCTGCGAGGATGTGGAAGGCACCCACCTGCACCAGTGCACCGTGGATGTGGGCGGCGAGGAGCCCCTGCACATTGTTTGCGGCGCGCC
Organism: Clostridia bacterium; assembly: GCA_016297535.1. Lineage (GTDB taxonomy): Bacteria > Bacillota > Clostridia > Christensenellales > Aristaeellaceae > Limiplasma. The sequence continues at coordinate 807 of JAEDGL010000067.1, forward strand.
CAATGTAAAGCCCGGCATTCTGGTGCCTGTTGCGCTGGACGGCGCAAAGCTACCCGGCGGGGTAAAGATCAAGAAGGGCAAGCTGCGCGGCATGGTGTCCGAGGGCATGCTGTGTTCCTCCACCGAGCTGGGCATTCCGCAGGAGCTGTACCCCTCCGTGGGTGACGCGGGCCTGCTGGTTTTTAACGAGGATTATCCCGTGGGCAGCGATATCCGCCCCATCGTTGGCATTGACGATACTGCCGTGGATTTTGAAATTCTGGCCAACCGCCCGGATTGCCTGTGCGCCATGGGCATTGCCCGTGAAACGGCCGCTGCGCTGAATACCGGCTTCAAAGCGCCCGAAATCACCGTAAAGGAATGCGGCGGCGATATCCGCGACGAAGTCAGGGTAAGCGTGGAAGCAACGGATCTGTGCCCCCGCTACGCCGCCCGTGTCATCAAAAACGTGCGCATCGGCCAAAGCCCGCTGTGGCTGCGCAAGTACCTGCACGGCGCGGGCCTGCGCGCCATCAACAACATTGTGGATATCACCAACTATGTCATGATCGAATACGGCCATCCCATGCATGCCTTTGACCTGAGCAAGGTGCGCGGCCGCGAGATCATCGTGCGCCGCGCCTACGAGGGCGAAATGCTGACCACGCTGGACGGCGCCGAGCGCGCCCTGCGTACCGATGACCTGGTGATCTGCGATCAGGAGCGCGCCACCGGCCTGGCCGGCGTAATGGGCGGCGAGGAAAGCGAGATCATCGAAGGCACCACGGATGTCATGTTCGAGTGCGCCGTGTTCGACCGCACCGCCATCCGCCTCACCAGCCGCGCGCACGGCATGCGCACCGAAGCCAGCGGACGCTTTGAGCGCGGCGTGGCCTGCGGCACCGTGATGGACGCGCTCAACCGCGCCTGCCAGCTGGTAAACGAGCTGGATGCAGGCGATGTGGTAAGCGGCTGCTATGATATCTACCCCGATCCCAAGCCCCAGCGCGTGATCACCGCCAGCGTTGCCCGCATTCAGGAGCGCGCCGGTGTGGATATCCCCGCCGATACCATGGTGGAAATCCTGCGCAAGCTGCACTTTGGCGCGCAGCGCAATGGGGATACGCTTACCGTAACCGTGCCGTCCTTCCGCGAGGATATGGAGGGCGAGGCCGATGTGTGCGAGGAATGCCTGCGCATTTACGGCTATCATCACATCGGCGCCACCAACCTGCGCGGCGAAACCACGCAGGGCGGCGTAAGCCCCATGAAGGCGCTTAAAAACCGCATTGCCCGGCTGCTGGTGGGCCTGGGCTATCTGGAAGTGATGAACTTCTCCTTCACGGGCATGGCCGAAATTCAAAAGCTGGGCCTGCCGGAGGATGATCTGCGCAACCAGCCCATGCCCATCCGCAATCCGCTGGGCGAGGACACGGCCGTTATGCGCCCCACGCTGGTTTGCGATATGATGCGTACCATCGCCTTCAACCAGAATCACTCCACCGAATCCGCCAGCCTGTACGAAATGGCTGCGGTGTTCAATCACCACCAGCCCACCGAAGAAGGTCTGCCCACCGAGACCCAGACCCTGTGCCTGGGCGCCTACGGCCCGGAGGTGGATTTCTTCACCGTGCGCGGTGCGCTGGAGGCCATCCTGCGCATGTGCGGCATCACCTGCGAGGTGGAAGCCGGCGGCGACTGCTACTACCATCCCGGCCGTTGCGCCCGCCTGGTTCGCGGCGGAACGGTGTTTGCGGTGCTGGGCGAGGTACATCCCGGTGTTCGCGAGCGCTTTGATATGCCCAAACGCGCTGTTGTGGCCGAGCTGAACCTGCAAACCCTGCTTGCCTATGCCAAGCCCATGGGCGAGATGAAGCCCCTGCCCCGTTTCCCCGCCATGCAGCGCGACCTGGCGCTGGTGATGGAGGAATCCGTCGCCGTAGGGCCCCTGATGAGCGAAATGCGCCGCGCGGCGGGCAAGCTGCTGGAATCCATCGAGATGTTCGACGTCTACCGCGGCATCCAGATCGGCGCGGGCAACAAGTCCATCGCCTTCTCCCTCACCTTCCGCGCGCCGGATCGTACCCTCACCAACGAGGAAGTGCAGAAGGCCATGGACAAGGTGCAGAAGGTGTGCGCCGACAAGTTCTCCGCAACCATCCGCGGATAAGCGAACCCGGCGGAAACCTCGCTTCGGAACAAAAGCCGGAGCGCTTCAACCGGCGAAAGCTCTTTGAAGCTTCATAGAAACCTGCAAGGAAGCCTTGCTGCGCAAGGCAACCGAACCCACCGCGCATGTCGCTGGGTTCGGAATCAGAGTCGGAGGGCTGCGGCCCCCACCTCCCCGGGTTTTTTCAACACTCTGAGTCTCCGTATGCCCACAGCATACGGAGGCTTTTTTGTTTTTACGGGTACATCCCGCCACGGAGATTGGCAGTTGCATATCCCTTTCACCGCACGCATACAGTTTGAAAACCAGGATGAAGGGAAGGTCTTGAATGAAGGGGCGAAGGCTGCTGGCAATTGTAATGCTTTGCGCGCTGTGGTTTTCAAGCGCGCAGGCCCAAAACCTTCTCCCGCATGAACGCGCCAATGTGCCCGCCGGCAGCTGGATCTGGATCGACATTCACCGCAAGTCGCTTACGCTGTACGAGGGTACGCAGGTAAAGAAGCAGTATGTAATTGCAACGGGCGCATGGCATACGCCCTCGCCCATCGGCACCTATACCATTACCCACCGGTTTTCGGGCGAGCTGGGCGGCTTTGGAACAAGATTTCTGGGGCTGAACGTGCCTTGGGGGCAGTTTGGCATACACGGCACCAACAAGCCGGGCAGCATCGGCAGCAACGCCTCACATGGCTGCATCCGCATGCATGTAAAGGATTCGGAGGAGCTCTACGGCCTGGTGGGAGTGGGAACCAAAGTGGTGATCACCGGCGGTCCCTACGGCCTGCTGGATCAGAATCTGCGTGAGCTGCATCCCGGAGATCGCAACAGCCATGTGGCTGCCGTGCAGGCAAGGCTGTTGCAGCTGGGCTACAGCTACCAGTGGCCGGACGGCGTTTATGGCCGGGCTACGCAGCAGGCGGTGAGCCAGGCGAGAAAAGCGCTCGGACTGCCCGCAAAGGATTGTGTGGACGCAGCGTTTTACCGGGCCATCGGCCTGATCCTGTTTGAATAGAAGGAGGAAAACCAGATGACGTGGATGGAGACGATCCAGTTTTTTTCGGGCTGTATGCCTCGGGCGGTGGGCAAAACGCTGGCCGCGCAGGCGGAGGGAGCCGTACGGGAAATCCGCGTGCGCGCAGGAGGACGAGCTTCCATCCTCGCCGGAGAAGAAGAGGTGCTTTGTCCGGGTACGTTCAGCCAGCAGCAGGTGGCGCAGGTGGCGGAAGCCCTGTGCGAGCATGCGCTCTACGTTCGTGCGGAGGAGCAGCGGCAGGGCTTTGTGACCCTGCGCGGCGGGCACCGCATGGGGCTTTGCGGACGGGTGGTTGCGCATGGTCAAAGCGTTCGCGCGCTTCGGGAAATCAGCTCCCTGTGCGTACGCGTGGCAGCGCAGCGGCCGGGCGTGGCAGACGCGCTTGTGCCCTATCTGCGGGATGAGGACGGCCGCGTGTACTCGGTACTGATCATCGGTTTGCCAGGCATGGGCAAAACCACGCTTTTGCGCGATGCCTGCCGAACCCTGTCCAAGCAGGGCGTGCATATGTGCGTGGTGGATGAACGCAGCGAGATCGCCGCCATGAGCGGCGGCGTGGCCCAGCTGGATGTAGGGCCCAATACGGATGTGCTGGACGGCTGCGCCAAGGAGGCGGGTCTTCGCTGGATGCTGCGCGCCATGTCCCCCGAGATGCTGGTAACGGACGAGCTGGGCTCTGCCCTGGACGCGCAGACCGTGATGGACGCATCCAAATGCGGCGTGGCCGTAATGGCCACGCTGCATGGGCGCGACCTGGAAACGGCCCTCTCGCGCGGAGCCCTGTATACGCTTGTCCAAAATCAGGTCTTTCAACGCTATGTGCTGCTGGATACGCGCCGTGTGGGAAGCATCCGCCTGATCTGCGATGAAAAGCTGCGCCCTCTTGGCGGGCAGGAGGCTGTCTGATGCTGGGCGCGGCTGGAGCGCTGTGCTGTCTTGCGGCAGGAACGGCGCTTGGCAGCTGGATGCGCTTGCGCCGCATGGCGAGGCTGAATATGCTGCGCTCGGCGCTGGATATGATCAACGCCATGCGCCTGATGCTGGAAACGGAACGGCTTTCCCTGCCGGAGCTGCTGGAAGGCTGTGCGGATTATGCAGGCGCGGGCGACGGCGCGGAGGTCATCCGTAAACGGTTTCTGCACACGGCGCGTCAGCTGCGTCAGGAGCCGTTGGAGGGGCTTTTTTCCGCCTATGCGTTTGCATGCGCGCAAAGCGCGGCTGTGTGGGAGCAGGAAGAGGAAAAGACCGCGCTGGAAACCCTGTTTACCCAGCTTGGCAGCGGCACCGCGGCCATGCGCGAGCAGGCGGCGGCCGCATGCCTGCGCCGTTTGAAGCCCGTGTGCGAAAAGGCGCAGGCTGAGGCGGAAAAGGGAGGCAGGCTGTGCATGCAGCTGGGTATCCTGCTGGGGCTTATGGCGGGTATTGCGCTTTGGTAAGGAGGAGCATGCAATGGTGCAAGTGGATTTGCTGTTTAAGCTGGCCGGACTGGGCGTGGTGGTGGCGGTGCTCAGCCAGGTGCTTACCCGCGCCGGGCGCGAGGAACTGAGCACGCTGGTAACGGTTGTAGGTTTGGTAATCGCGCTGTTTCTGGTGGTCAACCTGATCTCGGATCTGTTTTCCAGCCTGAGAAGCATCTTCTCGCTGTACTGATATGGCGGTCTGGCAGTGGTTTGGGTTGGCGGTGGCGGCGGCGGTTCTGTGCATGGTGGTGCGTTCGCAGCAGCCGCAGATGGCGTCGCTGTGCGCCGTTGCGGCAGGACTGATGCTTGTTGGCCTTGCGCTGAACGAGCTGGGGAATGTGCGGGGACTGTTTCAAAGGCTTACGGCCATGGCGGGCTTGCGGGAAGGGTATCTGCAAACGCTTCTCAAGGCGCTTGGCGTAAGCTATGCGGCGGAACTGGCCACGCAGATCTGCTCGGACCTGGGCGAGGGCGGGCTTGCGGTCAAGGTTGGGCTTATGGGCAAGCTGTGCGTCTTTACCCTGACCGCGCCGTTGATGATGACCATCCTCGAAATGATTTTGGAGCTGGTGCCTTGATGGGGATTCTTGTGCTGCTTGCACTTTTGGTTCCGCTGCCTGCCTGCGCCGAAAGCCTGCAGGAGGCGGCGCAGGGGCTGATTGCGTCGCTGGAGCTGGATACGCTGGGGGAGGCTGTCAGGCAAACGGGCTGGTTTGAAGGCGGCGTTGGCGAGGTGCTGCAGAAAATGGCTTCCGGGCAGATGGTGCTGGATGCGTCTGAAATGCTTCGCTGGCTGATGAGCAGCGCGGCGGGCGTTTTCCATTCCAGCCTGTGGCGCATGACGCGGCTGATGGCGCCCGCCCTGCTATCCGCCTGTGCCGGGTGGCTTCAGCATGCAAACAGCGCTGCCGGCAAAGCTGCCCGTTATGCGGGACTGCTGATGACGATGGTGTTTCTGGTGGCCGATCTGCGCGAGCATACGGCACTGTGCACGCAAAGCATCAGCCGGATGGCGGAATGGATGCAGGCACTGTTTCCGCTGATGATTACGCTGCTGGCAGCCGTGGGCGGCACAGCCTCCTCCGCGTTTTACCAGCCCGCGGTGATGGCGGCTGCGGGCAGCATGACGGCGCTGGTGGAGCGGGTTACGCTGCCGCTGGCGGTGAGCGTGGCGGTGCTGACCATGGTGGGAGGGTTGAGCGAGGAGCTTCGCGTTTCACGGCTGTGCAGGCTGTTTCGCCAGGCGGCAAGCTGGACGCTGGGCTTTGGGTTTACCGTATTCATCGGTGTGATGAGCGTGCAGGGCGTAAACGCGGCCGCGCTGGATGGCGTAAGCATCCGCACGGCAAAGTTTGCCATGGACCGCTTTATTCCCATTGTGGGCGGCATGTTTGCCGACACGGTGGATACGCTGGTGGGCTGCTCGCTGGTGGTGCATAATGCGCTGGGCGTTCTGGGGCTGATTTTGCTGCTGGGCGCGCTTCTGACGCCGCTTGTACGCGTGGTGATGACCATGTTTCTCTACCGCGCGGCGGCAGCGCTTCTGGAACCGGTTTCCGACACCCCGCTTTGCCGGGCCATCGGCAGCTATGCGGATGTGTTCCAGCTGCTGTTTGTGATTCAGCTGAGCGTTGGGGCGATGTTTCTGCTGCTGGTCGCGCAGCTGATTACCGTGGCGAACTGGACGGTGATGCTCAGATGAGCGCGTTTGTACGGCAGATTGCGGTGCTTTCGGTGCTGTGGGCAATGTGCGAGCTGCTGCTTCCGGAGGGCAGGCAGCAGCGGATGGTGCGCATGACGGCAAGCCTGCTTGTGATGGCGGCGTTGCTGTCTACCGTAGGCTCGTGGCTGGGAAACGCAAGCTCCGCACAGCCTGCCATGACCCAAACGGTTCAGCAAACGGCGGAGGATACCTATCGCCGCACGGCGCTTGTGGCGTTTGCCAATCAGCTGGAAAGCTACTGCGTGCGCATGGCGCAGCGCGCGGGCTATCAGGCCGGGGCGGAGGTGTATCTTACCCTGGATGGAGAGCTGGATCATGTAAAGCTTACGCTCAATCAGCCCGAGGCTGCGCTGATATCCTCCGCCAGACTGGCGCAAACGCTATCGCAGCAGCTGGGCGTGGATGAACAACGCATATGGCTTTCGGTGGAGGGCACATGAAAGGAAGCTTGAGCAGGCTGCCCGTGTGGATTGTGATCATCGTCGCTTTGACGCTGCTTGCGCTGATGCTTGCGCAGACGGGCCAGGGTAGCACGGCGTCGCAGCAGGAGCAGCGCATTGCGCAGGTGCTCAGTACCATGGCGGGGGCGGGACGGGTGGAGGTGGCGCTGTACTATGCGCAGCAGGAGACGGATGTGTTTTCATCCTCCGCTGGTTCGGCACCCACGGGCGCGCTGGTGGTGGCCGAGGGCGCGGACGATATGCAGGTGCGGCTTAACCTGATCCGTGCGGTTCGTACGCTGCTTGGCCTGCCGGAAACGGCGGTGGACGTATTTGTGATGGAGGGAAAACCATGATGCGCAGGGAACAGGCAAGGCCCGGCTGGCACGCATGGCTCAGGCGGGGATTTCTGGCGGCGCTGGTGCTGGCAGCGGCAGCGCTGTGGTGGATGGAGGGCCGTCAACAGGCCGGGCCGGGCATTCAGCCGTCTGCAACACCGGAGCCCACGGTCTATATGGACGAACGGCTGAAGCGCGAAACCGCCTATGAGCGGGATGTAGCCGCCCTGCAGGCGCTGCTGGAAAGCGGCGCGGCCGGGGAAGCCACGCGCGCCCAGGCTGCGCAGAAGCTGACGGAGCTGATTGCCCAGCATCAAAACGAGATCGGGCTGGAAAACGCTCTGCTGGAGGCGGGGTATGATCCGGCTGTGGTGATTGTGCAAAACGGTGCGGTAACGGTTATGCTTTCCTCAGAAATGCTCAGCACGGAAACCAGCGCGAAAATCCTGGCGCTGTGCGTGGCGCATGCCGGGGTTGGGGCGGAAAACGTGCGGGTGATGGCGCTGAAATAAGAAAACCCGGCTGGAAGCATTGCTTCCTGCCGGGAAAATTTGTCTTTATGCTTCTTTTTGGGGTACTTCCGCCTGCTCCGTGGCCTGAACCTTTGCGGCCTTCTCACGCTTTTCTTCCTCGCCGATTTCCCAATGCAAAAGCAGTGTCAGCAGGCTGCGCAGCAGGATGATGGCGGCCAGCGTGCCCAGCTCGTTCCAGGTGGTTACGATCACGGAACGCAGCACCTCGCTGCCAATTTTGAATTCCAGGCCGAGCATAATGCCCTGCGCAAGGTTGATGCGGGTATGCTCGTCCTTGCGCACAAAGCCGATGAAGCCACGTACCATGCTGATAACAATGACGACGATGCCGGCCAGTTCAATCAGCAGGATACAGAGACGGACAAGGTTCTCAAAATTGTGTTCAATCATTTGCATGGTGGTAGCGGCCTCCTGTGTGGTTGTGATATAATCGCAACGGGGGGATGCGACTTGTACTTACAATTATACCTGCATTTTCCGTTTTGTAAACGAAAATGTTTGTACTGCGATTTCTGCTCCGCCGCCGAAACGGCTGAAACCGTTGAGGCATATTGCCATGCGCTGCAAAAGGAAATTTTTCTCATGGCCCGGAAATACCCGCAGGCACGTGTAAGCACAGTGTTTCTGGGCGGCGGAACGCCCACGATAGTGCCGCCCGGGACAATGGCGGGCGTGCTGGACGCGCTGGAAAAGGCGTTTGTCTTTTTGCCGGATGCGGAGTTTACCGCCGAGGGCAATCCCGGTACCCTCACGGATGAATGGCTGGAAATGGCCATGGGCTACGGCCTCAACCGGCTGTCGCTTGGTGTGCAGGCGGCGCAGGATTGGCTGCTGCAGGGGATCGGGCGCATTCATACCGCCGGTCAGGCGGAGCAGGCCGTGCGGCTTGCCCGAAAGCATGGCGTGCGCAATCTCAATCTGGATGCGATGTTTGGCCTGCCGGGACAGCGGGAGGCGGATTACCTGGATACGCTTGCCGCCTTCCGTGACTGGGACGCGGAGCACATTTCCGCCTACAGCCTGATTCTGGAGGAGGAAACGCCGCTGTACCGGCTGGTGAATGCCGGCCATGTGGAGCTGCCGGATGAGGATGCGGTGGCCGCCATGTACGAGCACGGCATCGACTATCTGGAGCGTTCGGGCTATCAGCGCTACGAAATCAGCAACTTTGCCAGACCCGGCTTTGCGTGCCGCCACAACACAGGCTACTGGCAGGGCGAGTGGTATCTGGGGCTGGGCGTGGCTGCGCACAGCATGCTGCCAACGGATGCACTCGGCGCGGCGTGGATGAGAAAGGGAAATGCGGGAAATGTACAGGCCTATATCAGCGCGCTCACCTGCGGGCAGGAGGCACCGGTGGACGGCGTGGATTATATTGTTCCCGCAGAGGCCCGGTTTGAGACCATGATGCTTGGCCTGCGCACCACCCTTGGGGTATCGGAACAGCAATTTGAAAAGCGGCATGGCCGGAGCCTGCGCCAATGTTACGGAGAACGGCTGGACGGATTGGTGAAGGACGGGCTGGGACAATGGAAGGAAGGCCGCTTTGCCCTTACTCCGCGCGGCCTTGAGGTGCAGAACGACGTACTGCTGCGTTTGATGGAGGAACAGGAATGATTCAGACGGAACGTCTTCTTCTGCGCCGCCCGGAGCCGGGGGATGCGGATGACTTTTTTGATATCTTTACCGATGCATCAACCTGCCAAAGCGACGGCGGCTATCTGCCCTACACCGTCAGGGACGAGGCATTTCAAAGGGATTTTGATTGTATTGTAAAGGACGCTTCCAATCGCCTGTTTGCCGTGGAAAAGCAGAGCGGTCGCGTGATCGGCGTGCTGCACCTGATGGATACGGAGACGGAGGGGGAAAAGGAAATCGGCTATGTGATTCAACGCAACTGGCGCAGACGCGGCTATGCCTCCGAGGCGCTGGAGGCGGTGATGGTGCTGCTGAGGGCGGAGGGAATCCGCCGCATCCGTTGCACCGTCTATCTGTTTAACACCCCAAGCCAGCGCTTGTTGGAAAAGCTTGGCTTTGCCTGCGTGGGACTGGTGGAAAAACAGGATCCGCAATGGAACGAAAGCATCTATGAAAAGCATATGAAATAAAGCCAGGAGGGAGTTTCTCCTGGCTTCAGACTGTCGATAAACCTTATCGGGAGTTGTCAGAGGGGCCGCAGCCCCTCTGACTTTGGTTCGTATCGCCCGGCTTTGCCGGGCGGGGAGTTTTCGGCCTTGCCGAAAACATTTCCGCCAGTTTTTGCCGGAAAAGATCGCGAAGCGAGCTTTTTCGACACGCTGAAGCCAGGAGGGAGTTTCTCCTGGCTTTTGATTGGTCTATGTCCGACCCTTTCTGAATTCATCCATGTTCCTTTTGCAGTTGTAGGCTTCCAGCAGGGCTTCCTCCTCCCAGGTCCAACACTTTTCCACATCAATGCGCTGCACCAGCTCCTCGTGAGTGGGCTCGGCAGGAAAAATGGCGCAGGGGTATGCCTCACACCAGCCGCAATGGGGGTACCCTTTTTGCATCACGCATTGACGGGCCCTGCAGTCGGGATCCAGACGTATGGCGTCGTGATTGTTGCAGGTGCAGCCATCGCAGATGATGGTTTGCGGGTCGGGGTGATAGCCGGGCTCCATTTTCTCAAACACTGCGCAGATTTGTGCGCGCCGGTCCTGCTTTTCCACGTTGGGCCGGTAGATCAGGCACAGATCGCAGCGCATGCCGCAGCGGGAAAACAGCTTTTCACTCAACGGCTTCGCCCTCTTTCTTTTCATACTGATAGGGCACATAGGGCAGAATGCCCCAGGTAATCTCATCCGCCAGATGAGTTTCGGTGTGCACCATGGAACGGTGATCGGCCGTGGTAGCCTTGAGACAGGGAAACTGAGAGCATTGTGCGCAGCCGGACAGGCCTTTCTGCGCGGCGCAGGACTTGGCGGGGCAGGGCGCATCGTGACAGTAGCAGGTATCGCTCAGGCATCCGCCGCAGCGCATGCTCCAGTCGCTTTCGCCCCACATGCGGTCCAGATACGGTTTCATCAGGGCGCGCTGCTCATCCGTGGTGCCGGTATAGTGGATGCACAGGTCGCAGCGCTGGCCGCACATGCCGTATACGGCTGTCTGCGCGGGAAAGGGCTTGCGGTTGGGCTTCTTTTTGAGAAGCACCAGCTTTTTTACTTCTGCCAGCTGCTCGGGCGTGGTTACGTCGATAAACAGCCATTTGCCGTCGTGATGGGTTTTGGAGACGTCGTAATACGCCAGAAGAAAGGGAGAAAACGCCTCCCTGTGCGCTTCAAACAGCTCGCGTTCCTTCTGGCCCAGAACCACCAGAAAGGTTAAATGATCCTGCCGGAGATAAACGGTCAGGATGGTTTTGCCGCCCTGACGGAAGCGGAGAGTGTCCTTGCCGTTGCCGGTTTCATCCAGCCGGTAGTGCCCGCGCATAAACACCATGATCTCGTGGCTGATGGCCGCAAGCCCCTGCAGCGGGCTGCCATACCCCTGCTGAGGATAATCGATGGCTGCCATGGTTTTTCATCTCCATCTTTTGAGCGTTGGAAAGAGCTGGTGCATTTCATCCAGCAGCTCCTGCTCGGTTTTGTCCGGCCTTGCCTGTTTTTCAAAGGGCAGACAGGTCTGAATCATTTGCTCCATGGTGCAGTTTGCCAGAAACTGGCCCTGATCGTAGCAGTAGCTGCAATAATCCGGGTTGGGCGTACCGTCCTTCTCGGTGCCGTAGCGGGCACCGGGTGCGTTCATGGGCATGCTGCAGCTTTGACATAGTTTGAGTTCCGTTTGATTTGCCTCCTTTTGTTTGGTGTTGAGCGTACCAAAAGCATAGCGTGCAAAACCTGACATCAACCGTCAGGGTTGAAAAAACTTTCAGGGAGTAGTCAGAGGGGACGCAGTCCCTCTGACTTTGGTTCGTATCGCCCGGCTTTGCCAGGCTAAGAACCTGACATCAACCGTCAGGTTTCAGGCTGTCGATAAACCCTCTGGGAGGCGTCGGAGGGCCGCAGCCCTCCGACTCTTGTTCCGAGCCCAGCGACATGTGCGGTGGGCTCGGAAGCCTT
>JAEDGL010000068.1 GCA_016297535.1 Clostridia bacterium
ATTTCCACCTGGCACTCGTCCAGCACGCCCTTGCGCTTGAGCTGCATGGCCAGGTTGAGGCCCGTCTGGCCGCCCAGGCCGGGCAAAATGGCGTCCGGGCGCTCGTAGCGCAGGATCTTGGCCACATATTCCAGCGTCAGGGGTTCCATGTACACCTTGTCGGCAATGTCCACATCGGTCATGATGGTGGCGGGGTTGGAGTTAACCAGAATCACCTCGTAGCCCTCCTCGCGAAGGGCCAGGCAGGCCTGCGTACCCGCGTAGTCAAACTCCGCCGCCTGGCCGATCACAATGGGGCCGGAGCCGATGACCAGAATCCGATGAATATCCGTACGCTTAGGCATGACGCTTTTCTCCTTCCATCAGCTCGATAAACCGCCGGAACAGATAGGCGCTGTCCTGCGGGCCGGGGGCGCTTTCCGGGTGATACTGAACGCTGAACAGCTTGTCCTGCATGCAGGCCACCCCCTCGGGCGTGCCATCCAGCAGGTTCTGGTGGGTCATCACAAGCCCCGTGCCCTCCAGCGTAGATGCGTCCACCGCAAAGGAGTGGTTCTGGCTGGTAATTTCAATCTTGCCCGTGGCAAGCTCGCGCACCGGGTGGTTGCCGCCGCGATGGCCAAACTTCATTTTGAAGGTTTGGGCCCCGCAGGCCAGCGAAATCATCTGGTGCCCCAGGCAGATGCCAAAGATGGGCAGCTTTCCGCGCAGCTCCCGGACCAGGTTGATCACCGGAACCACATCCTGCGGGTCTCCCGGGCCGTTGGAAAGGAACAGCCCGTCCGGCTTGAAGCTTAAAATGGTCTGCGCCGGGGTGTCGTAGGGAACGACGGTTACATTGCAGCCGTACTCGTTCAGCTTTCGGATGATGTTGAGCTTGATGCCGCAATCCACCGCCACCACGCTGAAGCGCGGATTGGGTGTGCGGGCGTACCATTTCTTTTTGCAGCTGACGCGGCTTACGCTGTCGGTGGGCAGGCGGTAGGCGCGAATGCGCTCCATGGCCTCCTCCAGGGGGGTGTTCGCATCGCAGAGAAGCGCGCGCTGGCTGCCCTCGTTGCGAATCAGCCGGCCGATCTGCCGGGTGTCCACGCCCTCCAGGCCGGGAATGCCGTTTTCCTCCAGCATTTCGCCCAGCGTTTTGGTATAGCGGAAGTTGCTGGGCATATCGCAGTATTCGCGCACCACCAGCCCGCCCATGGTGGGCACGCGGGTTTCGTTATCCTCGTCGGTAATGCCGTAGTTGCCAATCAGCGGATAGGTCATGACAACGGTCTGCGCGGTATAGCTGGGGTCGGTTACGATTTCCTGATAGCCCACCATCGAGGTGTTAAAAACCAGCTCGCACACGGCATCATTCATGGATCCAAAGCCCCTGCCCAGCCACTCTGTGCCGTTTTCCATTACCAGCTTGCGCTGCTTCATCATTTTTTCTGCCATACTGCCTTGCCTCCAACGCTTGTGTAGATGCATTCGCCCCGCACCCGCCAGCCCGCAAACGGCGTTGCGCGTCCCTTGCTGGCAAAGTGCTCCGGATTGATGGTGGTTTCGCTGTTCAGATCAAAAACCGCAAAGTCCTGCGCCGCGCCGTCCTCCAGCTGCACCGGCGGCAGTCCGAAGCGTTTTCTGGGGTTGTCCGTCATGGCCCGGATGAGCACCTCCAGCGGCACGCTGCCCGTTTGAACCAGCCGGGTATACAGCACCGCAAAAGCGGTTTCCAGCCCCACAACCCCCATCAGGCTTTTTTCCAGCCCACGGCTCTTTTCCTCCGCGCTGTGAGGGGCGTGATCCGTTGCAATCATATCCACCGTGCCATCCAGCAAGCCTTCAATCAGCGCGTCGCGGTCGCGGGCAGACCGGATGGGCGGGTTCATTTTGAAGCGGCCGTCCTCCTGAAGGTCCATATCGCACAGGGTAAGGTAATGCGGGCCGGTTTCGCAGCTTACATCCAGCCCCTCCGCCTTGGCCCTGCGGATCAGCTGCACCGTTTCTGCGGTGGATACATGGCACACATGGTAGCGGCAGCCGGTTTCGCGTACCAGGCGCAGGTCGCGCTCCACCTGCGCGTACTCGCTTTCCGGGCAGATGCCGCGGTGGCCGTGCAGCCTGGCGTATTCGCCATCGTGGATGTAACCTCCGCGCAGCAGGTTTTCCTGCTCGCAGTGCGCCACAATCATGCCGCCCACAGCCTTCACGCGCTTCATGGCCTCGCGCATGGTGCTTTCGTCCTGCACCCCCTTGCCATCGTCGGAAAAGCCCGCCACAAAGGGCATCATGGCCGCGTAATCGCACAGCTCTCTGCCGCCCTTCTGCCCCATGGTAATGCAGCCGTAGGGCAGCACCCGCACCCTGGCATCCCGCCGGATGATCTCCAGCTGCACTTCCAGGTGCTCCATGCTGTCCGGCGCGGGGTTCAGGTTGGGCATGGCGCACACCGTGGTAAAGCCGCCCCGGGCCGCCGCCTGCGTGCCGGTGGCGATGGTTTCCTTATAAAAAAAGCCCGGCTCTCGAAGATGAACATGAACATCAACAAGACCCGGTACGATAAGACAGGAACAATCGCCGACACCAGCGGCAGGGGAAGCGGAAAAATCCATTCTACCGTCATTGGAAACAAAGACACTTCGTTCCCGAAGCTGCCCCTGCTGGTAAACCAATGCGTTGTTCAACCTCACGAGTCGAACTCCCCTTTACTGATATACTCGATTGATCATAATACACAAAAAAACCTGTTTTGTCAACATATTTTTGGGGCTTTTCCGGAAAACGGCGGGCGGTGCGCCCCAGCCTGCGGCGGCTTTGGGAAAACCGTATTTCTTTTGAAGGCGGGAGCAAACAAGGCAGGAAAATGACGCAGGCGGGCGAATCATCTTAACAGTCCCAAGCAAATCATCCGAAGGAGAATGCACGATGAAGTTCCCATTCCCCAAACGCGGGGGCAGGCGCGGCCCCGGGCCTCTTGCGCTGCTGTATGACGAAGCACGGCTGCCCAACGATATCCGCAGAGGTCTGAACTGGATTCTGGCCGGCAACACGTTTGGCACCATGCACGGCATTATCTGCGGCGGCGGCACCACGGCGCTGGTGGGTCTGGCGGCGGCGCTGGGCGCGGGCGATACGGTTTTTGGCCTGATGGTGATCATTCCGCAGATTGCGGCCATTTTGCAATTGCCCTTTTCCATGCTGGTAAACCACACGCGCAGGCGGAAATTCTACCTGCTTACCTACGGCCTGCTTTCGCGCATGGTGTGGCTGTTCATGGGCTTTCTGCCGCTGGTTTCGCGCGGGCCGGGAGACCAGGCCCCCATCTGGCTGATGGCCATTTTGCTGGCGCTTTCGTCGGCCGGCAACTCGCTGATCACGGTGGTGTGGTTTCCGTGGTTTTCGGACATGGCCCCCATCCGCATCCGCGGGCGCTGGCTTTCGCTGCGCGATACCATTCTTTCGGTGGCCAGCCTGCTGTTTGGCTTTGCGGTGGCCTACCTGCTGGATGTGCTGCCGCAAAGCAGCAAGTACATCGTTGTGTTTCTGGTAGGCGGCCTGTTTGGCTGTCTGGATATGCTCTCCTTCTCCTTTTCGCCGGAGGTATGGGCGTCCGAGCCAAAGAAGATCAACCTGGTGGGTACCGTGCGCGAGGTGCTGGAAAATAAGCGCTTTATGAAGATGGTCATCATGTGGACGGCCTGGTGCTTTACCGCCAACATGTCCGGCGCGTACCTCACGCCCTACGCCATGAATGTGATGGGCCTGTCCTTTATGCAGATTACGATATTCGGCACCGTAGCCGCCTCGCTGGCAACCGTGCTGGCCGTACCCCGCTGGGGCGCGGCGCTGGATCAGTTTGGCGCGCGCAACGTGATGCTGGTGGGCTGCATTGGCGCGTCGCTCACGCCGCTGTTCTACCTGCTGTCCACGCCGGGCAACATCTGGCCGACGTTTTTGCACAACGCGGTGGGCGCGCTGTTCTGGAGCGCCGCCAACCTGGCCTGCAACGGCATGCAGCTGGCCTACTCGCCGGATGATACGCGGCCTACCTACATCGCTGTCTACACCTGCATCGCGGCCATCATCGGCACGGCGCTTGGCACGGCCAGCGGCAGCTGGATGCTGGAGGTCTGCCGCACGCGCGGCTGGTTTGAGGGCTACTTCGACCGTTACAAAATGCTGGTGCTGGTAAGCGTTGTTCTGCGCTTTGGCTTTACCATTCTGCTGGTGCCGCGCATGGATGACGACGGCAAAGGCACGGTAAAAGACATGCTGCGCTCCTTCCGCCCCAAAAGAAGAATGATCATCTGAATGGCAAAGCCTCCCGCTTGATCAACAGGCGGGAGGCTTTCAGGCTGGCGAAAAGCCCCGGGAAAATGGCATCTGTGTGGCTGCTTCTCGCTGAAAGGAGCACGACAGGAATGAACTCGATCTATGTAACGTTCGGAGCGCTGGAAATTTGCGCAGCGGTTTTCATGTGTGTGCTGCTGATCGGCTCGGTCATCGGGCGGCAGTACAGGGAGACACGGGACAGGCTGATGCTGGCCATGATGCTGGTCAACAGCCTGCTGCTGCTTTGCGACGCGCCAATCTGGTACCTGCATTATCAGCCCAGCCCGGAGTATGTAAACCTGCTCAAGTATCTGTCGCTGATTGTTGATGTGCTCAGCTTTGTGGCGGCGGCACTCTATGCCTGTTTTCTGACGGCCTGCATCGCCTTGCAAACGGCGGTGACAAAGCGGTACACGCACCTTATGCTGGTGCTGTGTATACTGGGCGCAGCCGCGTGCGTGGCGTGCATGTTCAGCGATGTCTACCTGTGGTTTGATGAAGCGGGTGCTATGCAATACGGGGTGCTTTACCCGTATTTTGTCCTGTACTCCTTTGTGCTGCTGGTGCTGGAGACGGTGTATCCGCTCTGCTTTGCCAAATCCCTGGGGATTGGGAGAGCGGTCCTGCTGGCCTCCTTTGGCCTGATTGTGCTGTTGGCCGTGCCGCTGCAAATGGAGATGGAAACCGTGCCCATCCTGATGGCGTTCACCCTGGCGCTGGCGCTGATCTACGCGGTTACCCACGGCGAGATGGGCATGCGGGTGGCCAGACAGAAGGAGCAGCTGCTCAAGGCGCAGCTGGAGGCGGAGCAGGCGCGCGTAAGCGTAATGCTCAGCCAGATTCAGCCGCATTTCATGTTCAATGTGCTCAACACGATTTATCACCTGTGCGAGATGGATGCGGGCCGCGCGCAGCAGGCGGTCGGCAACTTTTCCGAATACCTGCGCGGCAACATCAACGCGCTGCGGTGCAGCGAGTCCGTTCCCTTCGTGGTGGAGCTGAACAACGTACGGAACTACCTTGATCTTGAAAAGCTGCGCTTTGAGGAAGAGCTGAACATTGTTTACGACATTCGCACCACGGCCTTCATGCTGCCCATGCTAACCCTGCAGCCGATTGTGGAAAACGCCGTCAGGCATGGCATTTGCAAAAAGCCGGACGGCGGTACGCTTGCAATTGGCGTTCGGGAGCTGGACGAGGCGTTTGAAATCCGCGTAACCGATGACGGCGTTGGCTTTGACCCCGACGCAGTGCCGGAGGATGACAGGCGCGAGCACATCGGCATTTCCGCTACAAGGCTTCGGCTGCGTGAAATGTGCGGCGGTACGCTTGCAATAGCCAGCAGGCCCGGCGCGGGCACGCAGGCTGTGATCCATATCCCCAAAAGCCATTCAAAGGAGGGACATGCATGAAGATCATCGTTGTGGATGACGAGCGCATTGCGCTGTCCGGGCTTGAGCTGATTTTGAACAAGGCTGTCCCCCAGGCGGACATCGCGGCATTCCGCCAGGCGAAGGAAGCGCTGGCCTATGCCTGTCAAACGCGCGTGGACATTGCTTTTCTGGATGTGCGAATGCAGGAGATGAACGGCATTTTTCTGGCGGAGCGGCTCAAGGAAACCAACCCCCGCATCAACATTATTTTTGTAACCGGCTACGACGAATATGCGCGCGAGGCGATCAGCCTGCACGCCAGCGGCTACATCACCAAGCCGGTAACGCTGGAAAAGGTACGCGCCGAAATGGAGGCGCTGCGCTTTGCGGTGGAGACCAGGGAACAGCCGCTGCTGCGCGTGCAGTGCTTTGGCAATTTTGAGGTTTTTACGCCATCGGGCGAGCCGCTGCATTTTTCACGTCTCAAATCCAAGGAGGCGTTCGCCTACCTTGTGTACAAGCGCGGGGCAAGCTGCACCGTGCGCGAGGTGGCCGCCGTGCTTTTTGAGGATGCGCCCTTCGATGAAAAACGGCAGGCGTACTTTCAGCAGATCATTCACTCCATGATGAAGTCGCTTCGGCAGGCAGGGGCGGAGAACGTGATCATCAAGCGCTACAAGGCCATGGCCATCAATCCCGATGCGATCGACTGCGACTTTTACCGCTATCTGAAGCAGGGGGCAGGCTCGGAGCCCTTTATGGGAGAATACATGGCCCAGTACGAATGGGCCGAGGAGATGGTGGGCTATCTGGGCGGCACCCTGTCATCCTGATGGATCGCCTGCCGCGCGCAGGCTTCCCTTTTCATTCCAGAATCTGTGTAATCATATAGGGGCCAAAGCCGGGAAATTCCACCACGAATGTGCCGGTTTCAGGATCATAATCCTTCATTGGCAGGCAGGTAAACCGGCCGGTTTCCGGATCCACCTGGAGAATCACAAAGTCCTCTTTCTGTCCGGACTTGACCACCTCGGAGCCGCCGATGGCCAGCTCAATGGCCTGACCGTTTGCTTCGTCCGGCACAATGCGCCAGCCTGTGGATTGGCGCTTGAAATCCTGCAGATAGGTCAGCTGCCTGAGGCGGCTGAGATCGATCCCACTGGCCTGTTCCGTTTCACCGGTCTGCATTTGGGCAAAAATCTGCTGCACGGAGGGAATCCTCTGCGCAATCGTATGGCCGTTGGTGCCGGTTTCTGCAAAGGTCTGCTCCGCCAGCGCAATCACGGAGGCCATGGCGCCGTCATACTGCGCCGCAAGCGCACGGCTGGTGTATACGGTATCGCCCGCCAGTTCCTCGCTCAGGGCTTCCGTGTTGATCTCCACCGGCCTTGGCTGCTCCAGCTCCGAAATGCTCGGCGCCGCCAAAGCCGGTGCAGCAATCAGGCAAAGCGCCATCCAAAGCAGCACTGCTCGTTTCATTTTCATCACCTTTCCAGATAAAACAGCTCCAGAATCAGCGGCCAGCTCTCCGCTTCCTCTACATAAACCTCGTCATATTCGTTGTCGCCAACATCAAAACCGCCCAGATAATCATAGCGCTGCGCCTCAAAGGACACGCTTTGCAGCTTCTGCGCAAGGCCGAGGTACTGGCTGCGGGTGATGCTTGTTTGCATGTGCCCGGCATTGGCCTCCACGCTGTGCCAGAAGGCCTCGGGATCCGCCTGCACCATCGCCTTTACCCTGGAAACAAACGCCTTGATAAACGTTTCCTGGCGCGCCAGACGGCCGTTATTCGAAAAGGGAATGCTGATGTCCCGGTACAGCGTGTAATCCGCCACGTTTTCATCGGTCAGCGTAACCACGGCGCCCGCCGTCAGCTCCGGGTGCAGGTGCGCCACATCGTTATTGGGCACGGTCACCTCCACGCATCCCACCAGCGCGTTGCCCGCAACAATGCCGCTCTGATTGGTTACCACGTACTCGTGAATGGGCACGCCACCCAGCAGCCGGGAAACGGCATGCACCAGGTTCTCGCAGCTAACCCGGCCCCCGTCGCCATAGGTATAGGCATATCCCAGATGCGAAACATACCGGTCGCGCCATGTACCGTCCATTGTGTAGCGGTCAATCATGGTCATGGTATCCCGGCTGATGGCAAGGATGCGCATGGTTTGGTGGTATTCGTCCAGAATGATCAGGTTGATGGTATCCGCGCGCGGCGCGATGGAGTAGCGGTCCGTTGTTGTCATCGGGCCGTCCGAGTCAACGCCCGCGTACAGAATGGTTGTGATCTTCGGGTTATACTCGTACGCAACGCCCTGATATTCAACAAGCTGATAGCCCTGTGCAAGCGCCAGCCCCGGCACAAGGCAGAGAAGGATGAGCGCAAACAGCCGTTTCATTGCTTTTCCTCCCCATAGCCGTAGCTGTATTTTCTGTAGCCGTATTTGCCGTAGCCGTAGCGTTTTCCGTACTTTCCGTATTTGCCGTAGCGATTGTTCTTGCTGTTTACCTTGTTGAGCACTATGCCCAGAATCTTCGCGTTTGACCGCTCCAGCAGATCAATGGCGTGCGAAAGATCCTGCTGCTCCGTTACGCCGCACTCCACAACGATCAGCGTGGTATCGCATTTGGGCGCGATGATGGTTGTATCCACCACCAGATTGACCGGCGGGGTATCGACGATGACATAGTCATATTCCTGCTTGAGGCGTTTGAGCAGCTTGTCCATCTGTATACCGGAAACAAGCTCGCTGGGGTTGGGCGCCCTGCGGCCGCAGAAAATGATGTCCAGCTGCGGCCTGTCCGTAGGATAAATGATTTTTTCAGCCGATACGTTGTCGCACAGGTAATCGCTCAGGCCAAAGGTCTTCTGTGTAATTTTGTACCGCTTTTTCATTCTGGAATTGCGGATATCACAATCCACAAAGGCCACCCGCTTGCCTTCCAGCCCGGCAAGGCTTTGCGCCAGGCGAAACGCCAGCGAGGATTTGCCCTCGTGTGCCAGCGAGCTGGTAACCGCAAATACGTTGGTTTTGTAGCCCGCCATCTGGATGGCGCCGCGCAGCATGTTGATTGCCTCGCACGCATGGTAGTCAAGCGGCTTGACCTGCGGTTCGATGTGAACGGCTTCCACGGTTCTTTCCTCCCTGATTGTTGCTGTCTTCGTCGTACTCCGGGATCTCCGCAAGTACGCTGTAGCGGGTAAGCCTGTGCACGTCCTCTTCATCCTTGATCGTGTTGTCCAGCAGGAAACGCAGAACGATCACGCCGCACATCAGCACCATGCCTGCCAGCGCGCCGAGCGCGACATGCCTGATGAGCCCCGTTTTGTTGATGGTGACAGCGTCGCCTTCCGCATAGTCGATCACCGAGGGCGTTTCCTGCCCTACAATGCGAAAGATGCTGTCCACGCCAAAGCGGATCAGCGAATTGGCAATGACCACGCTGCGTTCCGGCTCGTCCGTGGTAACGCTGATTTTGAGAATATGCGTATCATTGGGGTTTGTAACCGAAATGTGCGTGCCCAGCTGCTTGTAATCCATTTCCAGCCCAAGATCCGCAATCACCTTTTTCAGCACGTTCCGGCTGGTCAGAATGCTGGAATAGTCCTGCGTCAGGGCGGCGCTGAGCTGTACCTCCTGAAGGCTGACGATCGAATCGGAATTGGAAATGTAGATCTGCGCCTCCGCGCTGTATGTGGGCTTTTCCACAAAAAGGTTGTAAACGCCCATCACGCCGCCAAAAACGATCATCGCCAGCACAATCAAGTACCAGCGCCCCAGCAGCGCTCTGACAACCTCCAGCAGATCGATCGTGTCTTCCATGTCTTTTGAATCCATAGCTTTTGTTCCCGCCTGTTCAGTATTCATCCTTCAGAACCCTTTCAGCATTCCGGTTCATGGCCTCCAGAAAGCCGTGGCTGCTCAGCCATGCCGTGGACGGCTTCGTGCGCAGCGGCCTGAAATGCGTTCCATGCGTATCCGAACCCATCAGTTCCACCACGCCATTTTTGATGTGCTTCAAAAACGGGTTGTACCTGAAAAGCCCATAGGTTCGCTGGATCGTATCATAGTTCATTTGCAGCAGGGCGCCCTCCTGCTTTAGCGCCCGCAGGTTTGCGGGATTCATCAGGCACCGGTAGCGCTCGTAATGCGCAAGAATGGGGACGCAGCCGCACTCCGAAACAGCGCTCAGGCCATAGCACAGCTCCCGGAAGCCGACCTCCTCCTCAAACTCCACCAGCGCGTATCGGCTGGATGCAAGCGTAAGCGCCCGGCCGGATTCCAGCATCGCCGGCAGCCGGGAATGATAGAAGCACTCCATGCCCGGATACAGGCGTATGCCCAGCCGTTCGGCCTCCGGCTGCAGCTGCTGCAGGGCGTCAAGCACCCGTTCCCGAAAACCCTCCTCCGCGTCCGGCAGCAGGTGCGGCGTGGCGATCACGGCATCAAACCCCTGCTCCCTGGCCATTTTCAGCGTTTCGATTGCTTCCTCCAAACAGGTTGCGCCGTCATCAATCCCCGGAAGCACATGACTGTGTAGATCAATCAGCATCGGTTTCTTTTCTCCTCCTATTCATCGCCGTCGAAACGAATGCTTCCCGCCGCCCCTGACGGCCGGATGAAGCATCCCGAAATACAGCCAGAGCACCGGGTAGCATGGCGTATTCGCCGCCACCCACCCGTACCTGGAGCCTGCGTTCCACCATACCGGCTGATCTTTCCGTCGATCCGCCTGTGGAACGGTTTGGGATCAAGCTTTTCGTAGCGCACGGTCAGAGAGGTTGAGAGAGGGTCATGGCTGCCATGGACAGCTTCTGTCCATCGGCCTGTCTGCTAAGCTGTAAAGCCAACCTTCCCTTTACCTAATGACAGAAGAATATTCATATTATACGCGCAAAGAATGACAAAAGAATGACAAACGGCTGTACTCCGGCCTGCTGCTCCTTCACGAACGCCGAAACGGTTTCAAGCCGCATTAAAAAACGGGTCTTGCCGGGCAATGCCCTGCCAATTGATTTTTCGTTTCTTTTGGGATATAATACACAAACCATCGCAAGCAACAAAAGATATTCCACGCTGTTTTGAACCACAGAAAAAGCTCCTGAATGTGCATGCAGGAGCCTGCGCCCGGCCGGAAGGAGCAAAGGGTTACGCTGTGCGCAAACGGATGAATGCAGCTGTACCAGGATGGCTGCGATGGCACATGCACGGTGCAGGCAGCTTTATCAACCGGGAAAAGCCTGATCTCCATTGATCATCAACACAGGAGGTTTCCAGTATGCTAACCGCCAAAGGCACGGAACAAACCATCAACAAACTCAAGCGTTTTACCCAAACGCTGTACAACCGTCTGTTTACGCCCGTTGGTCAGGCGCAGAACCAGCGCCTGTACGAAACCATCACGCCGCTTCACCAGATCCCGGCAGAGGAGCTGTTTGCGTCCGTGGAAGGAAAAACGCGCTGGGGCGGCGAGGGGGTGTACGGCTGGTTTAGGGCCGAGTACACCGTACCGGCGCAGCTGCACGGCAAGGCGCTGTATCTGTATCCCCGCACCGAGGCCTATGAAGGCACGCTGTGGGTAAACGGCCGCATTCACTCCAACTATGCGGCCAAATTTGTGGAGGGCTCTCACGGCAACCACTACTGCAACCGCATCACCGCCGGTGCAAAGGCGGGCGAAACCTTCGCGTTTGCGCTGGAATGCTATGCCTATCACGACATGCCCGGAACCCAGCCTTTGACGGATGAACGCCTCAAGGACTACACCTATCCCATCGGCGCAATGGAGATTTGCGTACGGGATGATGAATACATGGACTTCCTGTTTGACCTGCGCACGCTGATCAGCCTGCGCGACGCGCTGCCGGAAAGCGCGTTCCGCCGTGCCGAAGTGGAAAACGCACTGGTCGCCGCGCATCAGAAGCTGTATTACGATCCCGACAGCTGCACGCAGGAGCAGTTCCGTACCGCGCTGCGCGCCGCCGCGCCCATCCTGAAGGAGCAGCTTTCCCGCACCAACGGCTGCGAGGCTCCGTGGGTGGGCCTGATCGGCCACAGCCACATGGATACCGCCTGGCTCTGGCCCATCAGCGAGACCGAAAAGAAATGCGCCCGCACCTACGCCAATCAGCTGAACCTGATGGAGGAATACCCGGAATACCTGTTCGTGCAGTCCTCCGCCTATCACAGCGATATCATCCGCCGCAACAATCCCGAGCTGTTTTCCCGCATCCAGAAAGCGGTGGCCGAAGGCCGCTACGAGCCCAACGGCGGCGTATGGGTGGAATGCGACTGCAACCTGACCGGCGGCGAGTACATGGTGCGCCAGTTCCTGTGGGGCCAGCGCTTTACCCGCAAGTATTTCAACTATACCTCCGACTGCTTCTGGCTGCCGGATACCTTCGGGTATTCCTTTGCCATTCCCCAGATCATGAAGGGCTGCGGCGTGGATTATTTCCTGACCACCAAAATGGCCTGGAACGATACCACCCGCTTCCCCTACACCTCGTTCTACTGGCAGGGCATGGATGGAACAAAGGTGCTTACGCACCTCAACCGCACCCACATCGGCCCCACGCCGGAAACGCTGCACGACATCACCGATGGCTCGGACGCCATTATGGAAAAGGGCGTTTCGCCCATGCGCCTGTTCTCCTTTGGCCGCGGCGACGGCGGCGGCGGCCCTGAGTTTGAAATGCTGGAAATGGCCCGCCGCCTGGGCAACCTGAACGGCGCGCCCCGCAGCGGTTACCAGACCGTGTCCCGGTTTATGAAGCAGCTGGAGGAAAGCATCCACGATCCCAGCACCTATGCGGGCGAGATGTATCTGGAACTGCACCGCGGCACGCTGACCAACCAG
>JAEDGL010000235.1 GCA_016297535.1 Clostridia bacterium
GTCTCCTTATGTCTGCTAACACATGCTTGTTATTCCTTCCGGCCCTCCTGTATTACGACGGTTGCATCGGCGTCGTAACGCTTGGAAAGCACATGCCGCGCCTTGCGGTTTTCAACGGTGTCAAAGATGATGGAAAAGTCGTAGTCCTCCGGATAAAGCTCTGCGGCGGGAACCAGCAACCGTAAGCGCGTGTGACGAACAGCCTTTTTTTCGCCCTTGATTTGTACAATTACGTTGCCATATTCATCCGCTGGTTGAAAGACAATGCCTTTTTCACGCTCCGGCAGTACCTCCACGGAATCGCCCATTTGCCATTGCAGGCTTTGATGGGGCGCTGCAACGCTGCGGCTGATCAGCCTGCTGGGTTTGCGCTTCAGGCGGGGAGATGGCATGCTTTGCGAAAAACAACCCTGCTGCACAACCCTGGAAGCACATTCGAGAATGGTTTGAGGCATACCCAGCCTTTTGACGATTTCCAACGCGCAGCTTTTGCCTGTTTTGCCCGTTTCCAGCTTGTAAAGCGGACGCAGGGTGACCGCGTCAAAGGCCATCCTTGCGCTCATCAGGTCGCTCGTGTGCTGTACATAGGCTTTAACCTGCTCATAATGGGTGGTTGCAAGAAAGCAGCATCCGCTTAAACGCAGCGCCTCCAGCACGGCGATGGCGATGCCCATGCCTTCGGCCGGATCCGTCCCGCTGCCCAGTTCATCCAGCAGAACAAGACTGTCGTGGGAAAGATGATCCAGAATATTGATCACATTGGTCATGTGGCCGGAAAAGGTGGAAAGATTTTGGGAAATGCTCTGGTTGTCTCCGATATCGCAGTACACGGCATCGCGCATGGGCAGGCTGCTGCCTTCTCCGCAGGGAATGTGCAATCCGCTTTGCGCCATCAGGGTAAGCAGGCCGACCGTTTTGAGGGCTACTGTCTTTCCCCCTGTATTGGGCCCGGTAATGACCATGCCCTTGTAGGTTTCATCCAGCTCCAGATCCAGTGCAACGCAGGATTTTGCGTCCAGCAAGGGATGGCGCGCCTGGTGCAGGAGGAGCTTGCGGTTCCGGCTCATCATTACCTCGCGGGCGTCAAGCTCCAGACTGAAGGAACCTTTTGCAAACAGCACGTCAAGATCATTCATCAGCCTGGCGTTGGCCCCGAGCGCATCGGAATGCTGAGCAACCAGATCGCTTAGCGTATACAAAATACGCCGCACTTCCTGCTCTTCCTCTATAGCCGCTGCGTTCCACTCCTGCTGCATGCCCGCAACCGAAGCCGGTTCCATAAACACAGTACCGCCGCTGCGGGAAAAATCAATCACATTGCCGGCAAACTGGCTTTGGTATTGCTTGAGCACAGGAAGCACAAAGTGACCATTCCGTTTGCTGACAAAGGTATCGGCAAGCCATTTCTTTTTGCTCTGCGCAAGCTGGTGAAGCTTGTCACGCATCCTGGCTTCCAGATTTTCCATTTCACGCCGCAGCTTGCGAAGCGTTGGACTGGCATCGTCAAACACGCGCTCCTCATCCACGCTGCTTTCAATGGATTGCTTCATCTCGCGCAAATCCGCAAACGCGCGGCCATAAAACGAAATGCGGTCCTCGCAGCTTTCACCGTGCCTGAGATAGTCGGTCATTCGGTTGCAGGCCACAATAAAGCGGGCAATCTGGTAAAGCTGATCCGGCTGCAGCATTGTACCCGCCTTTGCCAGATGAATACATTCCTGTATGCCATCCATTACAGCAATGGGCGGCGTACCGCAGCATTCCAAAAGCCGTCTTGCCCCGCTGGTATCCAGAATGGCGCGATTGCAAAGCGTTTCATCCAGCATGGGGGAAAGGGTAAGCAGCTGCTCTCTGGCCTGCGCGCCATGCGCATGCCCGGCCAGCTTTTGCAAAATACGATCAAATTCAAGAACACAGTCATGGGCGTTCATAAAATAACCTCCGTCACAAAATCATGCATGACGGAAATGGAACGCTTGCAGCGGGCCCCGCGCCAAAAAAAGACACCAAAAAAAGACTGCGCGGAGCGGTTCTGCGAAATTGCACAGCAAAGCAGACGGTCATGCGCCGCCCTGATTTACCCAATTGTCAACTCGCGTTCCTTTACAGAACCGACATCCAACAGTCCCTCCAACATAAGATACAAATAGTATAGCGCAGGAAAGGGCATTTGTCAATTTTCTTTTTCCATCCGTTGCGAACCGAAAGAAATGGTGATATAATCATCGATATGGGGGTGTGTTGGAATTGGTATACAATGCGGACTTAAAATCCGCCGCCCTATGGG
>JAEDGL010000069.1 GCA_016297535.1 Clostridia bacterium
TGCCCAACGCCTGCGAAACCCGCGTGCTGCTTACCATGAACGCCCGCGAGCTGCGTCACTTTTTCGCCCTGCGCATGTGCAGCCGCGCGCAATGGGAAATCCGCCAGATGGCCAACGCCATGTTTGAGCAGTGCCTGGCCGTTGCGCCCGCCCTGTTCCGCGACGCGGGCCCGGGCTGCCTGCGCGGCGGCTGCCCCGAGGGCGTCAAGAGCTGCGGGCGCGCAAGCGAGATCCGCCAGCAGCGGGAGGCCTTTTTGCAGCAGCAGGGCTGCTGAGCGCTGCCCAACCGATTGATCCCCACCGATACAGACAGGAGAATGAAGCATGGCATTTTACAAGGATTTTGAAAAGAAAACCCGCCAGCAGAAGCGCGACGCGGCCTTTGCCCGCGGCGGCTTTGAGGACGAGGGCAGCGGCTACCGCTCCGCCCGGCGCGAGGGCGGCCGCGGCGAGGAAAACCCCAAAAAGCGCTATCTCAACGGCAAAAACGGCTACGGCGAGCACATGCCCCGCAACCAGAAGGCGGACAGGCCCGCTTACGAAAAAAGCCGCTACGAAAAGAAGCCGCAGGACAAGCCCTTCCGCTCCGCTCCCAGGCGCGACGAGAACTCTGGCCGCCCCGCTCCCGGACGCGACGAGATCTATGCCCGTCCCGTGGCGCCCGCGCCCGCGCAGTACGGCCCCCTGACCGATGACGACGGCGATGTGGTGCCCAACGAGAACCTGCTTTCCGGCCGCAACCCCATCCGCGAGGCGCTCAAGTCCGGCCGCGATATCGAAAAGCTGCTGGTTGCCCGCGGAGAGCTCAGCGGCTCCGCCCGCGAAATCGTGCAGATGGCCAGGGAAAAGCGCGTGCCCGTGCAGGAGGTGGACCGCGCCCGCCTGGACGCCATCACCCCTCACCATCAGGGCATGCTGGCCTTTGCCAGCGCCTATCAGTACAGCACCGTGGAGGCCATGCTGCAGCTGGCTCAGGAGCGCGGCGAGGCGCCCTTCCTGGTGCTGCTGGACGGGCTGACCGATCCCCACAACCTGGGCGCCATCATCCGCACCGCCGAATGCGCCGGCGCGCATGGCGTTATTGTGCAGGAGCGCCGCGCCGTGGGGCTGACTCCCGCCGCCGTCAAGGCCAGCGCCGGGGCGGTGGAATACCTGCCCGTGGCGCGCGTGACCAACCTGGCCAACACCATCGAGGTGCTCAAGGCGCAAAACATCTGGGCCTATGCCGCCGATATGAGCGGCGAGGATTATACCCGAACCGATTTCTCCGGCGGCGTGGCGCTGGTCATCGGCGCAGAGGGCGAGGGCGTTGGCCGCCGCGTGCTGGAGGTATGCGACAAAACCGTGTCCCTGCCCATCAGGGGCAAGCTGGACAGCCTCAATGCCAGCGTGGCGGCGGGAATTCTGATGTACGCCGTCATGCGCCAGCGCTGAAATGAAGCCCCTTCTGTATGTGGACGGGTACAACATCATCGGCGCCTGGCCGGCAGCTGCGCAGGCGGGCTGGCCGCTGGATGAATGCCGCGACCGGCTGATCCACCTGCTGCAGGATTACGCGGGCTACACCGGGCAGGAGGTATGGCTGGTGTTTGACGGCTACCGGGCCGACCGCCAGGTGCGAAGCGTGGATGAGCGCGATGGGCTGACCATTGTTTATACCCGCCACGGCGAAACCGCCGACCACTTTATCGAGCGCCAGTGCCAGCAGCTGCCCAAATACCGCGAGGCGCGCGTGGCCACCAGCGACGGCGTGGAGCAGACCATCATCCTGGGCCGGGGCGCAACGCGCATCAGCGCGCGGGAGCTGTGGCGCGAGCTGAACGCCGAGCGCTCCTCGGGCCGCGACCGGCACTGCATGCCGTCCGCCCAGCAGCGCACCTCGCTGGGGGCGGCGCTTTCCCGCGAGCAGTACGCGGAGCTGGACAGGCTTCGCAGGCAAAAATAATTCCATTTCTGTTTAAAGGCAGGTGAGAACCTCATGACCTACGGCGAGGATGAAGGCTATCTGGAGGACGAGCTGGAGCGGCGCCGGGAGGAGGAAGAACCTCCCCAGGAGCGCGGCGACGGCCTTAATCTGGACAGCAAGTGGGAAAGCACCCTGTCCACCCGCTTTGCCGATATGCCGGATGAACAGGTTGTGGGGCAGGCGCAGCAGGGCGACAGCGTAGCCATTGAATTTCTGCTGAGCAAATACAAAAACTTTGTGCGCTCCAAGGCGCGCAGCTATTTTCTCATCGGTGCGGATCACGAGGACATCGTGCAGGAAGGCATGATCGGCCTGTTCAAGGCCATCCGCGATTATCAGGCCGAGCGGCTTTCCTCCTTCCGGGCGTTTGCGGAACTGTGCATCACCCGCCAGATCATTACCGCCATCAAAACGGCCACCCGGCAAAAGCATGTGCCGCTCAACTCCTATGTATCGCTCAACAAACCCATCTACGATGAGGAATCCGACCGCACCCTGATGGATGTGATTGTGGAGGGCCGCGCGCAAAACCCCGAGGAGCTGATCATCGACCGCGAAAACCTCGTCTCCCTGCGCGATCAGGTGGATCAGGTGCTCAGCTCCCTGGAGCAGGATGTGCTCAACGCCTATCTGGATGGCAAAAGCTATCAGGAAATTGCCGATAAGCTGGGCCGGCATGTCAAATCCATCGATAATGCCCTGCAGCGCGTGAAGCGCAAGCTGGAAAAATTTCTGGAAGAAACCAGAGCCAAAGAGGAAGAATAGGGGTAGCAAAAGGGCGGGGGATGGTCTTCGCCCTTTGCTGTTTTCATCCGCGTTAAAGGAGGTGCTTTTTCCGTGCCCGATCATGTGTACGAGGTTGTCGCGCAGGCCGCGCGGTACTGGTTTTTGTTCTGGATGGCGCTCATCGCCTGGCGCAGCTGGCGGTGGTACCGCAAGGATGGCCGGGCGGCGAAAAAGCGGCTGAAGCTTTTGCCGGATGCAGGCTTTGTGGGCGAAATGGTGGTGACCGACGGCGGGGACGAGATTGCGCGCGGCACCGTGTACCCCGTGCCCCGGGAGGGCACGCTGGGCCTGGCGCGCACCAACGACCTGTACCTGCCCGCGGAGGGCGTGGAGCGCAGGCATCTGTGGTTTCGGTATGAGGATCAGAAGGGGCTGCTGGTGGAGCCGTTTGGCAAAAACCCCCTCAATGTGGACGGCGAGGATTTTGAAGGCCGCCGGCATCCCCTGTACATGGCGCACGGCTCCCAGCTTACCGTGGGCGGCATACGCATGAGGCTGCGGCTGTTTGCCGGCTTTGAAAGCGTAGGGCACGCCCCGCGCCGCGATGCGGCGGAGATCGAAAACCAGCCCCGTCCGGAGGCGGCTGCGCTGTCTCCCGAGCAGTTTGCGCAAATGCAGCAGATGGTGCTGGAGCAGATGCAGCAGGCCTATCAGCAGGGCTACCGGCAAGCTATGGCCCAGCAGAGCGCGCAGCCCGTGCAGCCAGTGCAGCCCGTACAGCCTGTGCAGCCCGTGCAGGAGCAGCCGCAGGAAACCGTGCAGCCCGCCTGCGCCTACGACGGCGGCCCCGACGCCCTGCCCTACGACATGGCGCAGATCGCCCGGGAGGAGGGCATGGTGGACAACAGCATTTACATGCGTCCCGCCGGGCAGAAAAAGCCGGAGCCTGCGTCCCGGGAACCGCAGCCGGAAACGGTGTTCTATCCGCCGGTTATGGATGAGGAGGACGACCAGGAGGAGGAGGACTGGGTGCTGGAGCCGCAGGAGGATGCGCTGCCCAGAAGCGCCTATGTGGGCCAGGATGAGGCCGAACGCGCCAAGCGCGAGGTTTGGGATAAAGTTTTCGGGGGAGGCAGCAGAGGATGAGCAAAAAGAAAAACGACCTCTCCCGCGCCCAGCGCCGCGAAAACGAAAGGACGGCCGCCAAAAGGCGGCGCAGGCCGGACCGGCGGCTGGTTTCGGCCATGATGCTGTTTTTCTTCAGCGCCTTTCTGTTGATTTCCCTCAACGGCGAAATCCGCCTGGACGGGTTTGTGCTTGCGGCGGTGGTGCCGCTGATGCTGTATATCGCCATCATGTGGATGCCGCGCTTTTTTCCCGCGGACAAGCTGCTGCTGGCCATTGCCAATTTTCTGTGCGCGCTGGGCGTGCTGGTGCTGTACGTAACCGACCGGGGCGCGGGCACCTCCCGCGGCGTGCAGCAGGCCATGTATTACGGCGTGGGCATTCTGGCCATGCTGGTGTGCATTCTGCTGGTGCGCTACGTCCGGCGGTGGGATTTTCTGATTGCGCTGATCATGCTGGGCTCGGCGGGGCTGATGGTGCTGCCCCTGGCCATCGGCACGGAGCAGAACGGCGCCACCAACTGGATTGTGATCAGCGGCATCAGCCTGCAGCCCAGCGAAATGGTGAAAATCGCGCTGCTGCTGATTCTGGGCTGGTACATGAGCCAGCACCGGTTCTGGCCGTGGTTTCTGTTTGCGGGCTTCTGCCTGCTTGCGCTGATGCTGCAAAAGGATCTGGGCACGGCGCTTATCTACTACACCACCACGCTGTTCCTGTTCTGGGCCACCACGGGCAACCTGCCGCTGACCGGCCTTGGCGTGCTGGGCGGCTGCGGCGCGGCGGTGGCGGGCTACCAGATGTTTGCCCATGTCAAAAAGCGCGTGGCCATCTGGCGCAATCCCTGGCTGTACTATGAAACCAGCGGCTACCAGATGGTGCAGGCGCTGATGGCCATCGCCTCCGGCGGGCTGTTTGGCGTGGGGCTGGGGCTTGGCTCGCCCCGGGTGATTCCCGTGTACTTTTCCGATGCGATTTTCGCCGTCATCTGCGAGCAGTTCGGCATTCTGTTTGGCGTGCTGGTGCTGGTGATGTACGTTATCCTCATCCTGCGGGGCGCGTCCATCGCCAACAGCGCGCGCAGCAGCTTTCACGCCATCCTCGCCATGGGCGCCACGGTCATGCTGGGCGTGCAGACGTTTGTCATCATCGGCGGCGTGATGAAGCTGATCCCCCTCACGGGCGTTACCATGCCCTTTGTCAGCTACGGCGGCACATCGCTGGTAAGCTGCATGGGGCTGATCGGGCTTATTCAGGGCGTGTCCAGCGTAAATCAGGATGATCTGGACTACGACTACCAGATCAGCCGTTCCCTGCAGGAGATGTACGGCATGCCGGAAGCGGAGGAATACTGATATGAAACAGCAAAAACTGCGCTTTCGGGTGCTTACGCTGATCACCATCGCCCTGCTGGTCATCTCCGGCGCGTACGGGGTGTACTCCGTATCCGCCTACGGCAGCCGCTGGGTATCCAGCGCGCGCAACACCCGCTACCGCAGCGCCAAAAGCAGCGTGATTCCCGGCGATATTCTGGACCGCAACGGCGTGGTGGTGGCCACCTCCGATGAAAACGGCAAGCACGTTTACCAGAGCAACACCCTCAGCCGCTCCAGCATGGTGCACCTGATCGGCGATACCGAGGGCAACGTGGCCAACGGCGTGGAATCCTTTCAGGCCAATTATCTGCTGGGCTTTGAAACCAGCCTGTCCGAGCGCGTCAACGCCCTGCTGGATGGCGAGCAGCGCAGGGGCGATACCGTGGTGATTACCGCCGACAGCAGGCTGCAAACCGAAATTGTACAGATTTTTCGCAACACCGCCAGCACCAGGGGCAAGTGCGGCGCGGCGGTGGTGCTCAACTACCGGACCGGCGAGGTGCTGGCGCTGGTCAGCCTGCCGGTGTACGATCCGCAGAACATTACCGATACCGTGCGCCAGTCCTCCCAGCACCCCTACTGGAACCGCGCGCTGCAAAGCCTGATGCCGCCGGGCTCCACCTTTAAAATCATCACCGCCGCGGCCGCGCTGGAGAACCTGGCCAACCCGCAAAACGCGCTGTTTACCTGCACCGGCGCCACCCAGGTGATGGACCGGATGGTAACCGACTACGGCAACGCCCAGCACGGCGAAATCAGCCTGGCGCGGGCCTTCCGCGTAAGCTGCAACAATGTGTTTGCGCAAACCGCCCTCATCATTGGCGACAGCGCGCTGCGCAAAACGGCGGAACGCTTTGGCTTTAACGATAATTTTCTGTTTCGCGATCTGGTGGTGGAAAACAGCCGCTATCCCACCACCAACCGCAACAGCTTTGAAATTGCGTGGAGCGGCGTGGGCCAGAGCCAGGTGGCGGTAACGCCCCTGCACATGTGCATGATTGCCGCGGCCATTGCCAACGACGGCGTGATGATGGAGCCCCGGCTGCTAAGCCGCGTGCAAAGCCCTGCCGGCACCGTGCGCATGCGATCCTCTGGCAAGGCGTACCGCACCGTTTGCTCGCCGGAAACCGCGCAGATTCTGGACGGCTACATGAAGGACGCCGTGCAAAACGGCACCGGCACCCGCGCCAAAGTGGACGGATTGACTATCGCCGGCAAAACCGGCAGCGCAGAGGGCTCCGCCAACGGCAGGGATGTGACCCATGCCTGGTTTACCGGCTACATCGACAGCGACCGCTATCCCTACGCCGTGTGCGTGCTGGTGGAGGAGGGCGGCACGGGCGGCAGCGTGGCCGCGCCGGTGGCGCAAAAGATATTTGCCTACCTCAAGCAGCATTACTAAGCCGCCCTGCGGCGGATGATTCTGTGCATGCCTGCATATCCTTCTGCTGAGAAAGCAGCAAGGAGGACATGGCATGCACAGTTTTCATTTTCTGGCAGGCGCAAACACCGCGCAGGGCTTTTATTCCTGCTTTGATCACATCCTGCCCGCAGCGCAGCGCAGGCGCATGTATTTCATCAAGGGCGGGCCGGGCGTTGGCAAAAGCACGCTGATGAAACGCTTTGCCCAGGCGGCGGAGGAAAGGGGAATCGAGGTGGAGCGCTTTCACTGCTCCTCCGACCCGGACAGCCTGGACGGCGTCAGCCTGCCTGCGCTGGGCGTGGGCCTGATGGATGGCACCGCGCCCCATGTGTACGACCCGGCGGTTCCCGGCGCGCGGGACACGCTGATTTCCCTGGGCGATCATCTGGACGAGGGCGCACTTGCGCCGCATGCGCGCGAGATCATCGCCATCCAGCAGCAGATCTCCGCCAGATTTGTGCGCTGCTACCGCTATCTGGCCGCCTCGCAGCAGGTGCTGGGCGCGGCGCCGCCGGCGGTGGAAAATGCGGCCAGGGCCCGCGAGCTGGCCCAGCAGCTGGCGCAGAGGCTGCCTTTGCGCGGCGGCACGGGCACGGTGCGCAGGCTGTTTGCATCCGCCTTTACGCCCCGGGGACAGATCACCGTAACGGATTTTGCGCCCCTGGAGCGGCGCGTAACGGTGGATTGCCCCTTTGGAGCGCATGCCACGCAGCTGATGTCGCGCATGAGCGAGGCGGCCGTAGCCCGCGGCCTGCATGTGATTGAGCTGCTGGACCCGCTGCAGCCGGGTGAGATTGCGCATGTCATCATCCCCGCGCACGGGCTGGCCTTCTGCACGGGCCGCAGGGCCGGGGACGCGCCGGGCGAATGGCTGGAGGCCGATGCGCTGTTTGAGCTGAAAAACGATCCTGAGCGCGAGCAGAGCTTTGACCGGAACGCCTGCGAGCTGCTTTGGCAGCGGGCTACGGAGCAGCTGACCGCCGCCAAGGCCCTGCATGACGAGCTGGAGCACTTCTATGTGCAGAACATGGATTTTGACAAATGGCAGGCGGTGCTGGATCAGCTGATCCGGCGTGAGCTGGAGGGCTGAAACGCCGCAAACCCCATGG
This sequence comes from Clostridia bacterium, assembly GCA_016297535.1. Taxonomy (GTDB): domain Bacteria; phylum Bacillota; class Clostridia; order Christensenellales; family Aristaeellaceae; genus Limiplasma. The sequence continues at coordinate 7,723 of JAEDGL010000069.1, forward strand.
AAGCCATCGGAGGGCACGCGCCTCCCGGCGTTTTCCATGGGGCTTTTTGCGTATGCGCTTGAAAATCAGGCTCCCGTGTTGCTCTGAGGCTTGGTTACCTCGGGGGTGCCGCCGCCGGAAATGGTGGAGCCCAGGGACAGCAGCTTGGTCTGCAGCTCTTCAAAGGAGAGGTTGGCGCTGGTCAGGCTGTTGCGCAGCTCCTTGATGGTGGCATACATTTCCCTGCTGTCGGACACGTGCACGCTGGTAATGGCCTTGTCGATGGTTTCCACCCGTTCGGTAATCATGTCCTTGAGCCGGTCGGTCAGGCCGCCCTGGTACTGATCATCATACTCGATGGCCACAAGGGCGATGTTTCCGGCCACCACGGCCTCGGCGTTGTCAATCTCGGAAAGCTTTTCCACCTCGTCGGCGATCTGGTCGGAAACGCGCCGGGCGTCCTCCACGGTATTTACGCCGCCATTGGTCATGGCACCGTTGGCCGGAGTGTTATCCATACCGCCAACGCCCGCTGTGCCCTGCGTGGCCGAAGGGGACATGCTGATGCTGGGTTCCATGGTACCCGCGGGCTGCGTGGTAGGCATGGCCGAGGGCGCGCTGGATGCGGTGGGGCTGGTTTGGGGCATGGTATCCGCGTTGCTGGTGCATGCTGTGAACAGCGCCAGACTTAACAGGGTGATTGCCAGTAGAATCAGGATCCTTTTCAATGCTGTTCGCCTCCTCGCGGCTATTGTGACCCGCGGCTTTCGCACTTATGGCGGAAAAATTTTGATAAACGAACCGCAGGGAGGCAAAGAGGCTTTTCAGCGCACCCGCACGGCGCGGCTCAGGTTGGCGGCGCCGTTTTCCACGGGCGCAAGCCACAGCGCGTCGGGCAGGCTTTCCACGCAGGGATACAGAAATTCCGCCCAGCTGTCGCCCCAGCCGTTGATGCCGCTGTAGCCCGGGAACAGCTCCGTGCCGTTGCCATCCACCAGGCGCAGGCTGTTCACCCAGCCGCCGTGCACATCCATGGCGCTGTAGGGCATGATCACGTTGCCCTGCTCATCCGTCCAGCCCTCGCCGTGAAGGGTTTTGAAATCCGCAAGCGCCCGGGGATTGCCTTCCAGCTGCAGGGTGATGTAGGTCATCAGCGGCGAAAACGCCGCTTCGCTTACCTGCACGGTTGCCTCGCTCAGCTCTACGGGCTGGTTGGGGTGCAGGGTGACCACCCTGTCCAGCATATCGCCCACATCCAGCGTAAAGGTTACCAATCCCTCATCCGGCATTTTGAAATTTCCGTTTTCATCCCGCCATTCGGGATGCTCGTACAGCGGGAAATATTTGGAGGTATCTGGCTTTTGGCCGATGGGCAAGCTGATGTCCACGCTGCCCTTGAGCTGTACGTTGCCCGCATCCAGCCGCCAGTATTCGGTTACGATGATTTCGCCCGGCACATCGCTGCCGGTGGTAATGCCGCCGGAGCCGGCAAACATCTCCATGTTCTGCCCGTCAATCCAGAAATGGTCCGTCCACCAGCCCACGTTGTATTGGTCAAGCAGGGCTGCATCCTCCGGAAGAATGCCCTCGGTCAGCCGGCCGTTTTCGTAAATGCCAAAGGCGCGATCCACCCCCGGCAGGCGGTAGCTGTAGCGCAAAAGGAGGATGCGGCCGTCGTAGCCCGCCTCGGTAATGGCAATTTCCACGCCGTTGACGGTGGTTTGGGCCAGATGGGCCTGCATCACCTGACCGGCGTTTACCGGGTTGGAGCCGGTGAGAAAGCTGAGGCTGTCAAAAATGCTCCAGCGATAGGCGGCAAAGGCCGCGGTGGCCAGCAGCAGGGCCAGGATCAGCCCCAGCGCCAGCGCGCGGCGGGGGCGAAGGAGCGCACGGCCGGCCTGCGGCGCCTTTTCCTGCTGCACAATTTCATCCAGCGTTTGCTGCATGGCAGCATGAAACGACTGCGGCACCTCCGGCATGGCCTGGCTCAGGCGCTTCTGAAGCTCTTTTTGGTTCATCGGGATTCCTCCTCCCATTCGTCGCTAAGCAGCACGCCCAGCCTTTGCCGGGCGCTTTTCAGTCGGGATTTGACCGTGCCCTGGGGCAAGCCCGTCATGGCCGATATTTCCTGCACGGAGCAGCCCTCCAGATAGTGCAGTACAATCATCATGCGCCATTCGGGCCTGAGCTGGCCGATGGCTTCCATCAGCTCCAGCGGCTGCTCGGGCGCGGCAACGGCATCAACCGCCTCGCCCAGCGCGAAAAAACTGCGCCTTTTCCGCTTTCGTAGCATGTCGTTGCACTCATTTACCAGAATCCGCATCAGCCAGGGCTTGAATTTGTCCATGCTGCGCAGCGTGTGCCGCTTTTGCCAGGCATGGGTCAGCGCCTCCTGCACAGCGTCCGCGCAGTCCTCGTTGCTGCGCAGGAGGGACCAGCTGACGTGGTACATCAGCTTTTCCAGCTGCAGGGCCTCGCGCTGAAAGGTGATGGCGTCCACTTTGGTATCGCTCCTTTCGGGGGATATGGGGATGATTCCCGCGGGTTTCGTATATCAGACGCAGGAAAAAAGAAAACGGATGATGCCGGGCAAAGTTTTTGAAAAAAAGAACGGGACGAAGGTTTGGTTCGTCCCGTCGTCAGACGGCAGTTCCGCCGGCTTATAATGCAAGCGCCAGCCTGGCCGCGCCCTGCGCGGGCGTGCCCCGTGCGGGGATCACCCGCAGCCCCGGACAGGCGCCCTGGCACAGGCGGGTGACCTCGCGGTGGATGAAACCGCATTTGAGAAGAATGCTGCCGATCATGGCAAGCTCGCCGCTGTCAAGCGCAAGCGTATGCCACACGCCCCGGACCAGCTCGCTCAGCTCCCCGGCGGCCTTTTTGGCAATGCGCGCGGCGGCCTCGTCGCCCAGCTCCAGCGCCTTTGTCATCAGCGGTGCCAGGGCGGCCACCTCCTTTTTGCCGGTGCTGGGCGCGTACAGCCAGGTAACGATATCGCGGCTGGTTGCAAAGCCCATCTGCTCGCGCAAAAGCCCTGTCAGCGCCGTGGGCGCAAGGCGGCCGTCCATGGCGCGCACCGCCGCGGCCAGCACATCGCGGCCGATGGCGTAGCCGCCGCCCTCGTCATCAATCAGGTGGCCGCAGCCGCCCGCGCGCGCCGTGCGGCCCTGCGCATCCTGCCCGCAGCAGATGCTGCCCGTGCCGGCAATGAGCACCGCGCCCGCGCCGTTGATGGCCCCGGCCAGGGCAATCTCCTGATCGCCCTTGAGCAAAAGCTTGCCCCGGTAGCCGCAGCCGCGCACCGTTTGCGAAAGAAAGCCGCCCACCTGCTCGTTGCTCACGCCCGCCGTGCCGATCACCAGCCCCGCGCAGGCCTCCAGCCCGCCCGGCTGCCCGGCCATAAACGCGATGCAATCCCGGATGGACTGGCCCACGCGCTCCTTGCCCGCACCGTTTACATTCATGGGGCCAAAGCACCGGCCGGCCACAGGGGTACCGTCCGCGTTTACGCAGAGCACCTCGGTTTTGGTGCCGCCGCCGTCCCAGCCGCAGTAATAACGCTCGTTCATAGAATGGACTCCTTGTGCATGATTGCTTTTTTCTCAGTATAGAAAACGGCGCGGGCAAAGTCAAGCGCAAACTTGCAAGCGCCTTCAAACCGTGGTACAATCGGTGAAACTGCAAAGGAACGGACGGAGGGATCCCATGGCGCACTTTACCGTGGATGAAATGCTGAGCATGCAGCGCAGGCTGCAGGAAAAGTACCGTGACCAGTGGGAGCCCATTTCTCCCGAAACGGCAAGGCAGAAGCTGCTGTGGATGGTGAGCGAGGTGGGCGAGGTGATTGACATTGTCAAAAAGCAGGGCGATGAACAGATCATGCGGGACGCCGCCGTCCGGGCGCATTTTGTGGAGGAAATGGCGGATGTGCTGATGTATTTCGGCGATGTGATGCTCTGCTACGGTATTACGGAGCAGGAGCTGAAGCAGATCCATGAAGCCAAATTTGAAAGGAACATGAGCCGCTGGTAAGCCCCGGCGAATGAACGGCAAAGGAGGAAGGTACATGACATGCAATCTGACCCGCGAGCAGGCGCTTGCGCTGCTCAGGGAGTACAACAGGGAGAGCTTTCATATCCAGCACGCGCTTACGGTGGAGGGCGTGATGCGCTGGTTTGCCAACGAGCTGGGCTACGGCGCGGACGCGGATTTCTGGGCCACGGTGGGACTATTGCACGATATTGATTTTGAAAACTGGCCGCAGGAGCATTGCGTCAAGGCGCCCGAGCTGCTGCGCCCGGCAGGCGTGGGCGAGGAGATGATCCACGCCATCTGCTCCCACGGCTACGGCATTTGCAGCGATGTGGAGCCGGAGCATCCTATGGAGAAGGTACTTTTTGCCGCCGACGAGCTCACCGGCCTGATTGGCGCGGCGGCGCTGATGCGGCCCTCCAAAAGCGTGATGGATATGGAGGTTTCCTCCATCAAAAAGAAGTTCAAGGATAAAAAGTTCGCCGCCGGCTGCTCGCGCGAGGTGATCCAGCAGGGAGCGGAGCGCCTTGGCTGGGAGCTGCCCGTGTTGTTTGAAAAAACCCTCGCCGCCATGCAAAGCTGCGAGGAAGCCATCCGCAACGAAATGAGCCTGTAAGAACAACCAAGAGCGCTCTGCCTTCTGTTTGGCAGAGCGCTCAGCGTGTCGAAAAAGCTCGCTTCGCGATCTTTTCCGACAGAAACTGGCGGA
>JAEDGL010000236.1 GCA_016297535.1 Clostridia bacterium
CGGCCCAGAAGTTTGTCAACCTGGAAGGCTATATGCCCGGCAAGCGCTGCGTCATTCTGGGTTCCGGCGATATCGGCCTTATCATGGCGCGCCGCATGACGCTGCAGGGCGCCAAGGTGCTGGCCTGCGTGGAGCTGATGCCCTATTCCAGCGGCCTCAACCGCAACATCGTCCAGTGCCTGCAGGATTACGATATCCCGCTCTACCTCAGCCATACCGTAATCGATATTCAGGGCAAGGAACGTTTGACCGGCGTAACCGTTGCGCAGGTGGATGCCAACCGTCAGCCCATTCCCGGCACCGAAAAGCACTTTGACTGCGATACGCTGCTGCTGTCCGTTGGATTGATTCCCGAAAACGAGCTGACCGAGATGGCGCATGTGGAAATGAGCCCCCTCACCTCCGGCGCTGTGGTGGACGACAGCCTGCAGACCAGCAAGGAAGGCATCTTTGCCTGCGGCAACGTGCTGCATGTGCACGACCTGGTGGACTTTGTGAGCGCCGAGAGCTTTAAGGCCGGCAAGGCGGCCGCCGAATATGTGCAGGGCAAAAAGCGCGAGGGCCGGTTTGTCAACCTCAAGGATGGCAACGGCGTGCGCGGCGTGGTGCCCCAGCGGCTGCTGATTCCCAACGGCGAGGCCGAGAGCGTGCAGATCATGTTCCGTCCCGCAGGTGTGTACAAAAACGCCACCGTGCGCGTAATGGATGGCGACCGCGAAGTAACCAAGCTCAAGAAGCTGATCTTTACCCCCGGCGAAATGGCCGAGCTCAACCTCAAGCCCGAAATGATCAAGGGCCTGAGCGGCGGCGACGTGACCATTCAGATCGAACAGTAAGGAGGCCTGCGGTATGGAACATCAGATTACCTGTATCAACTGCCCCGTGGGCTGCCGCATGACCGTTACCGTGGAAAACGGCCAGGTAACCGGCGTTACCGGCAACACCTGCAAGCGCGGCATGGTCTATGCCCAGCAGGAGTGCGTGGCGCCCCAGCGCATGGTAACCGCCGTGATCACCGTGGCAAACCGTAAAACCCCGGTCAGCGTCAAAACCCGCACCCCCATCCCCAAGGTCAAAATTTTTGAATGCATGAAGCAGCTGGCCAATACCGAGGTGCTGGCTCCCGTGCATATGGGCGATGTGGTGTGCGCCGACGTGTGCGGCACCGGCGTGGACGTCATCGCCACCAAAACCGTGGAATAACGCAAAAACAGCGCCCCCATCCCGAAAGGGATGGGGGCGCTGTTTTTGCATCATGATTGGGGTGCCTGCGTTACATGGCCGCTGTTGATGCCTTCCTGACCTTCTTCCAGCGGCAACCAGTCCAGCACGCGCTGAATGGTCATATCCCAGAAATCCCAGTTGTGATCGCCGGGAAACTCCTCATAGGTAAGGTCAAAGCCGTTTTCCAGCAGGCAGTCGCGGAACAGACGGTTGCTGGGCAGCAGGCTGTCCTCCGTGCCGCAGGCCATGTAGATGCGGGGATGGGCAGCATCCGGCAGAGTAGCCAGATGCTGAGCCAGCACGCGGGGGTTTTTATCGCTCCTGGCCGCCTGCTGCATATCGCCAAAGCAGCATTGCTCGTTAAACAGCGCATGCAGGGCCTTGGGATCGGGAGTTTCAAAAAAGTGCAGCGCGTTGGACAAGCCCGCGATGCAACCGAAGGTTTCATTGTATTTGAGGCCGTTGCGCAGCGCGCCAAAGCCGCCCATGGACAGCCCGCCGATAAATGTATCCTCGCGCTTGTGGCTCAGGGGAAACATGCGGCGGGTGATCTGCACCAGCTCCTCGCCGATAAACCGCCCGTAATCGTTGTGCGGGTTTTGCTGCGGCACGTAAAAGCAATTGTCGCCGGAGGGCATGACAACGCACAGGTTTTTGGCCTCGGCCCAGCGCTTGATGCGCGTGCCGTTGATCCAGTCGCCGCAGCTGCCCAGCAGCCCGTGGAGCAGATAGAGGGTTTTGAAGGGCCTGTCATACGCCGGTTTCATGCCGTCCACAGGAAGAATCACATCCATGGGAACGGAGCGTTTGAGCGCGGCGGAGGTAAAGGTAACATGCAGAAGAGCCATGGAATCATCCTCTCGGAATTGGTTTGTACAAGCGGACTGGCTTTATTATAGGCGGATTGGCAGGGCCCGTCAAGGCGCGCGCATGGAAGACAGCAAAAAAGCCGTTCGTTTGGAACGGCTTTTTACGACCATAGATGGTGATAAGATGGAGGTGCCACCCGGATTCGAACCGGGGAATAAAGGTTTTGCAGACCTTCGCCT
>JAEDGL010000070.1 GCA_016297535.1 Clostridia bacterium
TAGCCCTTCATGATGTTGTAGCCGCGCGCCACAAACTCGCCGATTTCGCCAACGGGCAGTTCCTCGTTGGTTTCGGGGTTTACAATGCGGCATTCAATCTCCGGCAGCGCCCGGCCAACGGTGGCCACGCGAAGCTCCAGCGGATCATCCGCGCTGCTCATGGTGCAGCCGGGGGATGCTTCGGTCTGGCCGTATACGATGGTAATTTCCTTCATGTGCATCTTTTCCACCACCTCGCGCATTTTGGCGATGGGGCAGGGAGAACCGGCCATAATGCCGGTGCGCATGTAGGAAAAATCGGTCTTTTCAAAGTCCGGGTGCTCAAGCATGGCCACAAACATGGTGGGCACACCGTGGAATGCCGTAATATGCTCCTGATGCACGCAGCTCAGCGCAGGTTTGGGGCTGAAATAGGGCAGCGGCAAAATGGTGGCACCATGGGTCATGGAAGCGGTCATGGCCAGCACCATGCCAAAGCAGTGGAACATGGGCACCTGAATCATCATACGGTCCGCCGTGGACAGATCCATGCGGTCGCCGATGCATTTGCCGTTGTTAACCACATTGTAGTGGGTAAGCATAACGCCCTTGGGAAAGCCCGTCGTGCCGGAGGTGTACTGCATGTTGCATACATCGTGGGGCGAAACGTTGGCTGCCAGGCGCCAAACCTCCTCCACAGGCACGGTTTTGCCGCGTTCCAGCGCATCCTCCCAGGAAATGGCGCCGGGCTGGCTGAAGCCCACGGTGATCACGTTGCGCAGGAAGGGCAGACGGTGCGCGTGCAGCGGCTTGCCCCTGGGGGTGGAAATCAGCTCGGGGCACAGCTCGTTGATGATTTGCTGATAGTCGCTGTCGCGGTAGCTCTTTTCCAGAATCAGCGTGTGCGTATCGGACTGCTTGAGCAGATACTCCGCCTCGTGAATTTTGTAGGCAGTGTTCATGGTAACCAGCACCGCGCCAATTTTGGTGGTGGCCCAGAAGGCGATGTACCACTGGGGCAGGTTGGTGGCCCACATGGTTACATGGCTGCCGGGCTTTACGCCAAGGGCGATCAGCGAGCGGGCAAAGTTGTCCACATCCTTGCGGAACTCCGCATAGGTGCGGGTGTAGTTGAGCGTGGTGTATTTGATGGCCAGCTGATCGGGAAATTCCTCGGCCATGCGGTCCAGCACGCGGGAGAAGGTGGCTTCGATCAGGGCTTCCTTCTTCCACACAAACTGTCCGGTATGCGCCTGATTGTAGTACAGGGGCTTTTTGAGCATGCGGGGGCTTTCAAAGCGGTTCATGTAGTTGACGAAATAGGGGAAGATAATATCCCTGTCCTGCAAATCTTCCATCCATTCAGGCTTCCATTCCAGCGAGAGGAAGCCATCGTAGTTGATGGAGGCCAGGGCCTGCATCACGCTTTCAATGGGCAGGGTGCCCTCGCCGATCAGGTTGTACTGCCCGTCCTCGTCGGAATCGCGCAGGTGGATGTGCTTTACGTATGCACCCAGATTTTTGATGGTTTCATCCGGCGATTCATGATGATCGCGGCAGGTGTGGTGCACATCCCACAGAGCGCCCAGCTCGTCGCAGGCAAAATGGTTCATCAATTCGCGCAGCAAAGCGGTATCGGCATATACGCCGCTGGTTTTGATCAGCAGAATCACGTTTTTCCGGGCGGCGTAGTCCAGCAGCTCCTCCACCGTATGGCGGATCACTTCCGGCCTGTTTTCGCTTGCAAAGGCGCATACGCAGGGCACACGCAGATCGCTGGCGATATCCATCAGCAGCCGCACCTCCTGCGCGGCGGAGCCCTCCTTCGAGGACAGGTCGCAGGAGGAATCCAGGCAGGGAATGGCAAGTTTTTTTTCGTTGAGCATGCGCACGGTAGCGGAAATGCCGTATTTGTGGAAGGGGCCGCCCTTTTCAAAGAGGCTGCTTTCCTTGTGGGCATTGTAGATCTCAATGCCGCCAAAGCGCATTTCGGTGGCGGTATCGATCCATTCTTCCCAAGAGCAGCTTTCCCAGCCGCGGGTGGAAAAGGAAAGGTTCATGCTTCCGCCTCCTCATAAACGATCTTGTTCAGGGCGCTGAGATAGGCAAGGATGCTGGCGCCCACAATATCGGTGGATATGCCGCGGCCGGAATACAGCCGCCCGCCGGAGCGCAGGCGCACTACGGTTTCGCCCATGGCTTCGCGGCCCTCGGTTACGGACTGGATTTGGAAATCATCCAGCTCGTAGTGGTGGCCGATGACCTGCTCGATGGAAAGGAACGCCGCGTCGATGGGGCCGTCGCCCAGGCAGATGCCCTCCAGCACGCCGCCGTCCTTGATGAGACGGATATGAGCGCTTGCGGAAATGGCGTTGCCGCAGTTGATGACATACTTGTCCAGCTGATAGGTGGGGGGTACCTGAAGCGCCACGCTGGCAACGATGGTATCCAGCTCGCGGGCGGATACATGTTCCTTTTTGGCGGCGATGGCCTGGAAGGCCTCGTATACCTTGGCGTTGTCCTCGTCGCTCAGGGTGTAGCCCAGCTTTTCCACCGCTTTGCTTACGGCGGAAAGATCGTCATGCACGCTCAGCACCATGCCGGCCGCATCCGCCACGGCGGATACACCGCCATCGTAGGGCGATTTCTGGCCGCGTGCGGAGCAGAGCCATTCAATCTGGGCGGTGATGCGCCTGATCTCCGCATGGCGTACGCCGCAGCCAAGATCAAAGCTGTCGCCGCGGTTTTTGAGGATGGCGGCGATATCGCTCAGGGCGGTGACATCGCTGGCGCAGGAAACCGTCTTGATTTCGTCTGCGCCCGCGCGGATGGCGGCGATGGCGCAGGCTCCGGCCATGGAGAGCGCGTTGGAGCACAGCACGCCCAGCCTGACATTGGCCAGTTCGGGCACGTTGGCTTTGACGCTGCTGATAAAGGCCGAAAATTCCTCCGGGAACATTAGCCCCGCCGCATCGCACAGCGTAACGGTGGAAGCGCCTGCAGCGATGGCCGCTCTGATGGCCTGGTAGAGAAACTCGTGCTCGCTGCGGCAGGCGTCATCGGCAATAAATTCGACGTCGGCGCATTTTTCACGGCAGGCGCCAACCAGTGCGGAGATGGCCTCCAGCATTTTGTCGGGCTTTTTGTGCCAGAAGTATTCCATCTGCGTGGGGCTCATGGGCGCCTGCACCTGCAGGCGGGGGCTTTTGGCTTCCTTAACGGCAGCCCAGGCGATGTCCACGCTTTCCACGTTCTGGTTTACGGGCACCGCCACCACGGCGTTTTTGGCGGCCATGGCCACGGATTTTACCAGCAGGCTGTCGATCTTTCTGTTTTGAATGGGGGAAAGCTCAATCCCGAAAACGTTCAGGCGGTCCAAAAGCTTGGCCAGCTCGATTTTTTCCTTAAAGCTGAGCGCCAGCCCGTTGGACGTTTTCAAAGTGATGTCGCTCAAGGCGATGGTACGCATTGATCTGTTCCTCCTGTTGTTCTTTGGGACGGGGCTTTAGCACACGGGAACGACCCAACCGAAGGGATCGTCGATCCGGCTCCACTGGATGCCGGTAAGGGTGTCGTAGAGCATCTGGGTAACCTCGCCAATTTTGCCGCCGGATACGATGTACTCCTGATCCTTGTAGGCCAGCTTGCCGATGGGGGATACCACAGCTGCGGTGCCGCAGCCCCAGGCCTCCTCCAGGGTGCCGTCTTCCAGCGCCTTGGCAAGCTCGTCGATGCTCAGCAGCCGCTCGGATACCTGGTAGCCCTTGGACTGGAGCACCTCGATGCAGCTGCGGCGGGTAACGCCGGGCAGGATGGAGCCGGTAAGCGCGGGCGTAATGATTTCGCCGTTGATTTTGAACATCACGTTCATCGCGCCCACTTCTTCAATGTACTTGCGGTGCACGCCGTCCAGCCACAGCACCTGGCTGTAGCCCTTCTGGGCGGCGCGCTCTCCGGCGCGGTTGGAGGCGGCGTAGTTGCCGCCGCACTTGGCATAGCCCGTGCCACCGCGTACCGCGCGCACATCCTGATCCTCAATCATGATGCCAACGGGGTTGATACCCTCCTTGTAATAGGAGCCAACGGGGCTGGCGATGATGGCAAAGCGCGCGTTGTGCACCGCATGTACGCCAAGGGTTTCATCATTGCCATACAGGAAGGGGCGCAGGTACAGGGAGGTGCCGGGGGAATGAGGCGTCCAGTCGGCTTCCACCTGCACAAAGGCCTTAAGAATCTGCAGAAAATCTTCCTCGGGCAGCTGGGGCAGGCAAAGGCGCTCGGCGGATTCCATCATGCGGCGGGCGTTGCAATCCGGCCGGAACAGCTGAATGCCGCCATCCGCCCTGCGGTAGGCTTTGAGACCTTCAAAAATTTCGCTGCCGTAGTGCAGGCAGGTAGCGGCGGGGTGCATGGAAAAGTTTTCAAAGGGCACAATGCGGGCATCGTGCCAGCCCTCCTGCGTGTTCCAGTCGATGATGGCCATGTGATCGGTAAAAATCCTGCCAAAGCCCAGCGCGGTTTCATCGGTGGGCTTGGCCTTGGGACAGGTGGTTTTTTCAATACGGATATTCAGCATGGCAATGGCCTTCTTTCCTTTATGACAGTATTACGCTTGATAATCGCGTCCCATCTTGAGGGCGGTCAGGTTTTTCTCGTACATTTCGGGATGCTTGACGGAAACAACCTTTTTGAGCGATGCAGCCACCGCTTCCTCATCCTCAAATTCGCCAAGCTCCTTGAGAATTTTTCCGGCAAGAATCATGTTGGCCAGGCCGGACAGGCCGTTGTCACTGGCCAGCTGGGTGGCGGGCACATAGTAGGCGTCCACATTGCTGCGCTCCACCCTGCGGCCAATCAGGCTGGAATCCACAAAAATCTTGCCTCCGGCCTTGACATCGTTTTCATACTTGTCCAGGCTGGGCAGGTTCATCACCATCAGTACGTTGGGCCTAGAAACAATGGGAGAGCCTACCGGATCATCGGAAATAATGACAGAGCAGTTGGCGGTGCCGCCGCGCATTTCGGGGCCGTAGGAGGGCAGCCAGCTAACCTCCTTGCCTTCCATCATGCCCTTGTTTACCAGAAACTTTCCGGCGAACAGCAGACCCTGTCCGCCAAAACCGGCGATCAGATATTCATTCGTCATGGCGTTCAGTCCTCCTTGGCGGCGCTGCGGTCCTTGTACACGCCCAGCGGATAGTGGGGGATCATCTTTTCATCAATCCACTCCAGCGCCTTCTGTGGGGTCATGCCCCAGTTGGTGGGACAGGAGGAGATGACCTCGACCAGCGAAAAGCCTTTGCCCTCCAGCTGATTTTGGAACGCCTTTTTGATGGCCTTCTTGGCAGATTTCACATTTTTCACGTTGTTGACGGCCACGCGCTCCAGATATTCGGGGCCGTCGAGGGTGGCCAGCATCTCGCACACGCGGATGGGGTAGCCGCACGCCTTGACATCGCGCCCATAGGGAGAGGTCTGGGTTACCTGACCGGGCAGAGAGGTGGGAGCCATTTGGCCGCCGGTCATGCCGTAGATGGCGTTGTTGATAAAGATGATGGTAATGTTTTCGTTGCGCGCGGCGGCGTGTACGGTTTCGGCGGTGCCGATGGAGGCAAGGTCGCCGTCGCCCTGGTAGGTAAACACGATGTGGTTTTCCGGATCGGAGCGCTTGATGCCGGTGGCAACGGCGGGAGCGCGGCCGTGGGCGGCCTCCACCATATCGCAGGCAAAGTAGTCGTAGGCCATGACGGAGCAGCCCACGGGCGCCACGCCGATGGTTTTGCCCTCAATGCCCAGCTCGTCGATCACCTCGGCCACCAGACGGTGCACAATGCCGTGGGTGCAGCCGGGGCAGTAATGCAGGGGAATATCCACAAGGGACTTCGGCTTTTCAAAAACGATCATTTGTCAGCGCCTCCGTTCTTTGCAAGCTCTACGATCTTTGCGTATACCTCATCGGGGGAGGGGATGATGCCGCCCGCGCGGTTGCACAGCGCAACCGGGCGTTTGCATTCAATGGCCAGGCGGATGTCTTCAATCATCTGGCCCATGGAAAGCTCAACGCTGAGGAAGCTGTGGCAGGTCTGTGCGGCGGCGGCAAGCTGCTTTGCGGGGAACGGCCAGAGGGTGATGGGCCGGATCAGGCCGACCCTGATCCCGGCCTTGCGGGCTTCCGCGATGGCGTTTTTGGCCACGCGTGCTGCAATGCCAAAGGCAACCACGCATATCTCGGCATCATCCATCAGATAGCGCTCGGCCATGGATTCGGTTTCCTCAATCAGGCGGTAGCGCTCGTAGCGCTCAAAATTGGTGCGTTCCAGTACATCGGGGCTCAGGAACAGCGAGTTGACCACATTATGGCTGCGCTGGCCCCTGGTGCCGGTTACGGCCCAGCTCTTGTCAAACGCCTGTGCCTGCGGCTTTTTGATTTCCACAGGCTCCATCATCTGGCCCATGGTGCCGTCGGCCAGGATCATGGCGGTCATGCGGTATTTGTCGGCCAGATCAAAACCCTTCATGGTAAGATCGGCCATTTCCTGCACGCTTGCAGGTGCCAGCACGATCATGCGGTAATCGCCGTGCCCGCCGCCCTTGGTGGCCTGGAAATAATCGCTCTGGCTGGGTTGAATGCCACCCAGGCCGGGCCCGCCGCGCTGAACGTTCACCACCAGCGCGGGCAGATCCGCGCCGGCCAGATAGGACAGGCCCTCCGCCTTGAGGGAAATTCCCGGGCTGGAGGAGGAGGTCATCACGCGCTTGCCGGTGGAGGAAACGCCGTAGACCATGTTGATGGCGGCAATTTCACTTTCCGCCTGCAGGAAGGTTCCGCCAATTTTGGGCATACGCTTGGACATATAGGCGGCCACTTCGGTCTGGGGGGTGATGGGATAGCCGAAATAATGGCGGCAGCCCGCCTCGATGGCGGCTTCCGCGATGGCTTCGTTGCCCTTCATCAAAACTTTTTCAGCCATACTGGTACCTTACCTTTCTACCGTAATGACACAGTCAGGACACATGGTGGCGCAAAATGCGCAGGCAATGCACTTGTCCATGTCGGTGATCTCTGCGGGGTGATGTCCCTTGGCGTTGATCTTGTCGCCAGCCAGCTTGAGAAGCCCCTTGGGACATGCGTTGACGCAAAGGCCGCAGCCCTTGCAGCGTTCCGTGCGGATGGTCAGCTTTGCCATGGTGTTTCTCTTCCTTTCTTTGCTTACTGTATTTTTTTCTGCAGCCGCAGGGGAAAGAGGTGATCGATCTTTCCGCTAAGCTGCTCAAACAGGCTTTCGTTTACCGAGGTCATTTTGAGCGGGAGGCCAGTGAGCTTGCAAACCTCATGCGCGTAGGCCATGGAGTCCAGCACATCCCCGGCGGTGGTCTGCGCGCCCAGGTTGGAATTGTTGACGACGGCTGTAAAGGAAATACCGCCCGCCGCCTCGATCTCCCGCATGATTTCCACCGTCTGCCCGGCCGTGCGCGTAAGCGGGCGGAAACGGTTGATCACCAATAGCATTTCGTAGTTGTTTTCCCGCAGGATTCCTTCGCGGATGCGGCCAAGCGCCAGCGCGCCGCGGTCATCGCCGCCCACATCGATGATGGCGGTCTGGCCGGGGTCGTCGGTCAGGGAGTAGATATCCGCCGGAAGCGCGGGCAGATCCACATTGGAGCCCGCAAAATCGCTGCAGATCAGGCGGATGCCGTTTTCCATCAGATCGCCGCGGGAATCCGAGGTGCGAAAGTAGGGATTGACGATGTCAATATCGGCAATGGTAACGCGCTCGCGCTGCTTTTTAAGCTGCAGCGCCAGATTGACGGCCAGGTTGGTCTTTCCGCTGCCGTAATGACCGCTCAATAGAATCAAACGTTTGAAATCCATGAATCGACTGCCTTTCAAGCTGCAAAATGAAAACGCCCATCTCAAAGAAAGAGACACTTTGAGACGAGCGTTGCTTACACAATACCCGCGGTACCACTCAAATTGCGGCAAACAAGCCGCCACCTCTTGGGCTCCAGCAAGCCCTATGCATTGACGCAGCAATCACGGGAAGGTTCTACGGCTTTCAAAAGCTTTCTTCCTTCCGGCTCAGGAGATACAGGTACTTTCCGGCTTCCGCGCTGGTGGCTTGCACCTTCCGCCACTTCTCTGAAACGGGGTCTGTGCCGGGGCACTCTCCTTCATCGCCCTTGCGGGTGATTTTACCGTGTTTTTGGCAGTTTGTCAATGGGAAATGTGCGCCCATATGCGAACATTCGGCAGTGAAATTGTATTTCTGATGTATCCGGATATCATTGATAATTCCTATATGGCAATTGAAAAAGCCGAAATCTACAAAGACATGGAGCGGCAAATATGATATACTGTTTTTATCCGCAAATTGATCGAGAGGGGGAGTTGGGTGAAACGATCCGTTCAACGGATGCTGGCCTGTCTGCTTTTGTGCACGCTGCTGCTTGCGCCGCTTGACAGCCAGGCCCTTACCGGGTCTGCCAATCCGCTGCTTGGCGGATTGAAGGTGGAACGATATACCAAAACGAAGGATCATTTCGTCAATATCCTGTTGCTGGGCATTGACTATGGGTATGAGTACAGCGATTATATCAGCTGCAAGACCGATCTGAACGAGTGCCATACAGACGCAATTGTGGTGGCCTCCATCAACAAAACCCAAAAGAAGTTGGATCTCGTCTCCATTCCGCGCGATGTGCTCAGCTACGTGCCCGGCGTAAAGGGCATATATAAACTCAATGCTGCGGTCAACTGCGCGCCCGATATCAAAAAGGGCATTGAAAAAACGCGGGAAGCGGTCAGCTGGCACCTGGGCGGCATCCAAATCCACCATTACATCGCTGTGGACGTGCCGGCGCTGATCGCTTTGGGAAACGCCATCGGCGGCGTGGAATTTGACCTGGAAATGAGCTATACCGCCACCAGCGGGCATTACGGCAGGGGCTTGCAGGTGCTGGACGGCCAGGGAATAATGGATTATATGCGCGCACGCAAAAACGCGCCCGTGGGCGGCACGGATCTGGGACGCACCGAGCGCCAGCGCAAAATGCTCAGCGCTATTGCTCAAAAGCTTAGAAGCGAGCCTGCCCTGGTGCTGAACTGCGTGGGCGTGCTGTTTGACAAGAACGTAAACATCTTTACGGATATCGGTTTTTTTGATGCGATTGGCCTGGGCGCAACGGCGCTGGGGCTTGATCTGTCCACCATTGAAACCCATGTGCTGGATGGAAAGCTGCAGGATTTCTATTCCAATTTCAACTTTACCAATCAAAAAGACCGGCGCGAGATGCTTATGGATGTCTATGGCATAGAGGTACAGGACACGCCCTTTGTAAGCGACCGCTACACCCGCTGGCTGCTTAACGAAGGCTTTACGGTAGCCAAGTACATCAATATTGCCGAAACCGTGCTGAATAATACCAAGAAAAGACTTTTTGAAAGCGGGGAACGGAGGGAAGCCCGCCGGGCGCTGCAAAAGGCGCACGATGAAGCCGTTGCGGCCTTTGACGCAACCGCCATAGAGCAGAGCGGGGACCATCGCGACGCGCTGGTACGCGCCCGAAACGCGCTGAAAAAGGAAATTGAAAACGCGGCGGAGGTTTTGGAATACGATCAGACCATCCGCTTCAAACTGAATGAACCATGGTATGAGGATCCCATGATCAATGAGTTTCAGTTTAACTGGAACTGAAAAAGACCGAGAACCACAAAACTCTTTCCGCGCGCCTTGGGCGTGCCGTGCAATGCGATGGCTTTTTACACTTCCGGAGAACGCAAAAGCGTTCTCTTAGACTGTTGATAAACCTTCTGGGAGGTGTCGGAGGGCCGCAGCCCTCCGACTCTTGTTCCGAGCCCAGCGACATGTGCGCTGGGCTCGGTTGCCTTGCGCAGCAAGGCTTTCCTTACACCATTTGCCGCCCGGCGAGCCGTAGGCGAGTAGGCAAAGGGTGCATTCCCGGCGGAAAAGATCGCCGCAGGCGAGCTTTTTCGACGCTCTGTGAGAACGCAAAAGCGTTCTCTTTTTCATATTCAACAAAAATGTCTGCTCATTACGCCAGAATTTGCATTTTATTTCGACATGTGCTATACTACGCCCTTGGACAGCCGTGCCTGTCCGCTATTCCATACGGGAAGGATCCTGAGGGTATGCTCGAAAAGTTTACGCTGCCCTATCCCGCCTATACAGGCGAGGAGGAGCGAACGGTTTATGTATACCTGCCGGATGCGTTTGAAACCGACGATCAAATACGCTATCCGGTGCTGTACATGTTTGACGGTCACAACGTATTTCTGGATGAGGACGCTACCTACGGCAAAAGCTGGGGGCTGGGGGATTATTTGCACGCGCATGAGATACCGCTGGCGGTGGTGGCGGTTGAATGCAATCACAGTCCCGATGGCGGCCGCCTGTCGGAATACGCTCCGTACAGCTTTCAGGCACCGGGGCTTGGCCGGGTAACGGGCCGCGGGCAGGAAACCATGCGCTGGTTTATTAAAACCCTCAAGCCGCTGATTGATCACCAGTATCCCGTAAGGCGCGACCGCAATCACACCTGGATTGCGGGTAGCTCCATGGGCGGGCTGATGAGCTTGTACGCGGTGCTGGAATACAACCACGTGTTTTCCCGCGCTGCTGCGCTGTCTCCCTCCATCTGGTTTGCGGCCAAAAAGATGGATGACCTGATCGCCCGTTCCAGGGTACGGCCGGATACCGTTATTTACATGGATTATGGTCAAAGGGAAATGACTTTCCGCTCCAATATGATGGGACGGTTCAGCCGCGTGTGCAACCAGCTGCTTGAAAAGGGTGCGCTGCTTACCAGCCGTATCGTGCCGGCAGGCGAGCATTGCGAGGCAAGCTGGGAAAAACAGATTCCCTTTTTCATCAATACGCTGCTTTACGACGTACGGCGCTAATGGGGTTTTTTATGGAAACACAATACTTTCAGTGGTATAGCCCGGAGCTGAACCGCAACATGGAAATGAAGGTCTATGGCCATGCGGGCAGGCCGGTGCTGTTTATTCCCTGCCAGGATGGGCGTTTTTTCGATTTTGAAAACTTTCAAATGACCGACGCGTGGGCTCCATGGCTGGAGCGGGGCGAGGCGATGGTGTTTTCCATTGATACCATGGATCGGGAAACCTGGTCC
This sequence comes from Clostridia bacterium, assembly GCA_016297535.1. Classification (GTDB taxonomy): domain Bacteria; phylum Bacillota; class Clostridia; order Christensenellales; family Aristaeellaceae; genus Limiplasma. The sequence continues at coordinate 11,134 of JAEDGL010000070.1, forward strand.
AACAAGGCCGGCGATCCCCGCTGGCGCATTCAGCGCCATGAGCAGTGGATGCGCTATATTGTAAACGAGGTAGCGCCATTCATCCGCCAGATGGCCAACCAGCGCAATGGCTGGTCCGGTTTTCCCGGCATCATCGCCTTTGGCTGCAGCCTTGGCGCAACCCACGCTGCCAACCTGTTTTTCCGCTTTCCGGATGTTTTTGACGGGATGCTTGCCCTCAGCGGCATCTATACCGCCAGCTATGGCTTTGACGGATACATGGATCAGGATGTGTACAACAACTCTCCCGTGGATTACCTTGCCGGCATGAGCGGGGACCATCCCTACATCCAGCGGTACCGCAACAACCGCGGGATCATCTGCGTAGGTCAGGGAGCGTGGGAAATGCCGGAAACCACCCGCCGCATTGCACAGATTGTTGCGCAGAAAAATATGGGCGTCTGGGTGGATTTCTGGGGTTCCGATGTGGCTCACGACTGGGACTGGTGGTACAGGCAGGTGGCGTATTTCCTGCCCCATTTGCTGGGCTGAGGAGGCCTTTTCCGATACGGACAGGGACGCACAACCGCGTATGATTTTGGACAGAAAGAAGGAAACGCAGATGAAGAACTTCGTGTTTATTTCTCCCAACTTTCCCACCAACTACTGGCAGTTTTGCAAGCAGCTCAAAAACAACGGCATGAATGTGCTGGGAATTGGCGATCAGCCCTACAACGAGCTGCTGCCTCAGCTCAAGGAAAGTCTCAATGAGTATTACAAGGTATCCTCCATGGAAAACTATGACGAGGTTTATCGCGCCGTGGCTTTCTTCATTCACAAGTACGGCCGTATCGACTGGCTGGAAAGCAACAACGAGTACTGGCTGGAGCGCGACGCCATGCTGCGCACCGACTTTCACATCGAAAGCGGCTTTCAGAGCAGCGATATGCACCGCATAAAGTACAAGAGCGCCATGAAGGAATACTACCAGAAGGTGGGCATTCCCACGGCACGCTATCACATTGTGGATGACTGGGACGGCTGCAAGGCCTTTATCAACGAGGTTGGATACCCGGTGGTTGTGAAGCCCGACAACGGCGTAGGCGCCTCCTGCACATATAAGCTTAAAACCGACGATGATCTGGCGGATTTCCTGAATCACAAACGCGACTGGAAGGTACGCTACATCATGGAGGAGTTCATCCACGCGGAGGTCAACTCCTACGACGCCATCA
>JAEDGL010000071.1 GCA_016297535.1 Clostridia bacterium
CCGAAAACTCCCCGCCAGTTTCTGTCGAAAAAGATCGCGAAGCGAGCTTTTTCGACACGCTGAGCCGCGCACATCACCATGTACGCGGCTTAGCGATTGTTTATATGCTTGCCATTTCCGTCGCGTTTGCTTTGCGGCCTACATCCACATTATCCCTGCTGCGGTCCCTGAGTGCCTCAATGGGGTTTTTGGCCAGCTCAAAACGGTAATCCTGGCCGTGGGTGCGAATGTAACGGTCGATCACGTTATGGCTTGCGACATCGGCAACATTGGCGTTGACCATGTTCTGGTAGCGGAAGAAATCCGCGTCGCGTTCCAGTTTTTCCACAAAGGTATAGCTTTCGCGGCAGGCGGTCAGCTGTACCGTTTCCGCCAGCACGCTGCGCACATGATCGATATTGCTTTCCAGCTTGAGCGGCGCGGGAAAATCGCCTTCGCCCACCACCTGCTGGTACGGCTTCTGTTCCTCCATCATCAGCAGCTTCGCCGCCTCGTGCAGATGGCTGATTTCAATCGTCAGCATCTGCTCCCATACGCGGCGCATTGCTTCGCAGGATTCGGTTTCGTAGCAGCTCCAATAAAGGTAGCACTCGGTGTACTGATGCATCAGCAGGTTTTCCAGCCAGGTACAGTTTACATCCATCAGGCTGCCGTACTGGGAAACGTGCTGCTCCTCAATCATGCCGATTTCGCGGTAGAGTGCGCGGCCCGGCGTGTTGGGATAGGCCGCGCAGACATTCATGTAGTAGTTCATGGTCTGCTGCTCGGCCGCGGTGATGATGCCCACGCACAACCGGGTCTGCGGATCGGCGGTTCTGCTGTCGATGGGCCGCTTAATGGAATCAAAGGGATAGCGGTGATGCGCAATGGTGGGCCGTCCGGGCATCACTTCCGTATAGCCGCCAACCAGCGTTTCGGCTCGCGTGCCCTCCTCCATATCAAGAAAATCGGCATAACGGTACAGATGGTCAAAATCCTCCAGCAGGGCAAAATTCAAGGCGTTGCGCACATGCTCGTCCGGCTCGCGCTTGGCAAGGTGCGCTGTCAGGTCTACGGCCAGCTGCTCATAGCCGATGGTATGCTCCAGCAGCGTTTCGTCATCCGGCTTGAGCGCCGCCACCAGCTTTTGCTGCTGCTGCTCGCTGCGGCGAATCAGCGCCAAAGCGCGGCGTACGTCTCCGTTGGGGCAGTTGCGGGAAAACTGATGCGTAAACCATACGTTTTCAAACTCCGTCCCGTTCATCAGAATAACTCGGGTGCGGGTGTAGGGATCAACGGTATGCTTGTCATAGGGGCTGGGGGTCAAAGCCTTCCAATCCATCAGGCATTCATCAATGCGCCTGGGATGTTCGTTGAATGGGTTCAATGCGTTCCCTCCTGTCGGATTCGTTTTCACGCTTAGTATGCGCATCCAACAGTTGGATATACTTTGAAAAAAAGGCAGGGAAAGAACGTCTTCGTCACGAATGTTTGACAGTAGGATTCTACTGCAAAAAGGAGAGCTTCAAAAATGTTTACACTGAATTACGAAGGCGCTGAAATGAAAATAACCAACCCGGGTGCGGAGCTGCGCTCCTTCCGCGCGGCGGACGGCCGCGAATGGATGTGGCAGAGCGATCCCGAGGTGTGGAAGGGCTGCTCGCCCGTGCTGTTTCCGGCCATTGGCGCGCTCAAGGATGGAGGAGCAACCATCGGCGGCACGTTTTATGCCATTCCCCGTCACGGCTTTGCCCGCGGGCTGGATTTTGAGGTAGCAGAGCAGGGGCCGGATTTTATCAGCTTTATGCTCAGGGAGAACGAAGAAACCAAAAAGGTGTTTCCGTTTGCGTTTGCGCTGATCGTTACCCACCGCTTTCTCAAAAACGGCTTTGAAACCCGCTTTACGGTGGAAAACCATTCCTCCCGCGAAATGCCGTTTCTTCTTGGGGGGCACCCGGGCTTCATCTGCCCCATGAAGGAGGGAGAACGCTTTGAGGATTACATCCTGCGCTTTGAAAAGCCGGAAACCTGCGGCAACACCCTGTGCGACGGCCCCGGGCACACGCTGACCACAGCCGCGCCGGTGGATCTTGGGGATGATGGACGCACCCTCTGCCTGCGCTACAACGATTTTGACCGGATGGATACCTTTATTTTTTCCGGCCTGAACAGCCGCAGGGTGGATCTTGTGCACGGTCAAACCGGCAAGGGCCTGCGATTCAGCTTTGATATGGATGTGCTGGCCATCTGGACCAGCCCGGGCAAGCATGCGCCCTATCTGTGCATTGAGCCGTGGCAGGGCGGCCCCGCCTACGCCAACGAAACCGGGCGTTTTGAGGACAAGCCCTTCCACGTTTCCCTTGGCGTGGGACAGGCCTACAGCTGTGGCTACCGGGTGGAAGAACTGGGATGATCGTCTGCTGAACGGGCTCTTTGACAGGCAAACACGCCCGGCATTCGTCGCGAATGCCGGGCGTGTCAGACTGTCGAAAAACCTTATAGGGAGTTATCAGAGGGGCCCAACCCCCTCCGACTCTGGTGCGTTTCGTACGGTTTTGCCGAAAGCATTTCTGCCAGGAACTGACGGAAATGCTCGCCGCTGGCGAGCTTCAGGCTGTCAATAAACCCTCTGGAAGGAGTCCAGACACCATTTTTCCGCCCGGCGAGCCGTAGGCAAGTGGGCAAATGATGCATTCCCGTCGGAAAAGATCACCTCAGGCGAACTTTTTCGACGATCTGTTTCTTTGTCAGCCCTTGAGCTTTTTGGCGGCTTCCTCGCGCTCACGGCAGATTTGCGCCCAGCTGGGGCTTTGCGCCAGCAGCCTGACCATGGCGTGCATTTCGCCGGGAATGTCGATGTGCTGCGGGCAGATGCGCGTGCACTTGCCGCAGGCAATGCAGGCGCTGGGACGCTTGTTTTCGGGCAGCGCGTCAACGCGCATGCCGATGTTCATGGCCGGGGCAAAGCGCAGCTCGTTATCAATGGACAGCAGGAAGGGAATATCCAGTCCCATCGGGCAGCCCGCCACGCAATAGCGGCAGGCGGTGCAGGGAACGGAGTTCTTCATGCCCTCCGCCACCTCCAGAAGGGCGGCGTTTTCCTGCTGCGTAAGGGGAGCGGCGCTTTCGAAAATGCGCACATTTTCCATCAGCTGCTCCATGGTGCTCATACCGCTGAGAATGACGTTGACATTTTCCACTCCCTGCAGCCAGCGGAAGGCCCACTCAGCAGGCGTTGCGGAGGGGCGGAACGCGGCCAGCTTTTTCCTATCTGTATCACTCAGCTTTGCCAGCTTTCCGCCACGCACGGGCTCCATCACCCAGATGGGAATGTGGCGCCTGCCAAGCAGCTCGCACTTGGCTTTTGCGTTTTGCAGCGTCCAGTCCAGATAGTTCAGCTGAATCTGGCAAAACTCCATCTGATCGCCGTACTGATCCAGAAAGGTTTCCACGGTGGCGGGCGATGCGTGGGTGGAAAAACCCAAGTGACGGATACGTCCCAGCTTTTTCTGCTGCACAAAGTAATCCACAATGCCCCATTTGGGATCGGTGTAAGCGGGCATGGCCAGCTCGCAGACATTGTGCAGCAGGTAAAAGTCAAAATACTCCACGTTGCATTTTTTCAGCTGATCTTCAAAGATCGCGGCGGGATCATAGCTGGAAGCCAGCTGATGACCGGGATACTTGTCCGCCAGGTAGTAGCTTTCGCGCGGATATTTTTGGAGCAGGCGGCTGATGACAACCTCGGACATGCCCCCGTGATAGGGATAGGCCGTGTCAAAGTAGTTCAGGCCATGCGCCATGGCATAGTCCACCATTTTTTCGGTTTGCGCCTCGTCAATGGTGCTGGTGCCTTCCACCAGCGGCAGGCGCATGGCGCCAAAGCCCAGCAGGGGCAGCTTTTGGCCCTGAAAATCCGTTTGAATCATGAGTGTTCCTCCTTTAGCCTGTTTACCAGCAGCGCTACGGTCTGTTCCACATCCAGCCCGTCGGCCTCCACGATGATCTGCCCCCAGCGGTGATAGTACGGCTGGCGCAGCTCGTAGAGATCGCGCAGCGTCTGTCCCTTCTGGAGGGTGATGCCGCGCGTGGCGATGTTGTGCAGGCGGCTTTCGATGGTTTGGTAGCACAGCTTGATAAACACAATCGTTCCGCTTTGCGAAAGATGCTCCATGGCGCGCTCTTCCAGCGCTACCGAGCCGCCGGTGGCAATCACGGTGCGATCCGGCTTAAGCTGGCAGATGCAGTTTTCCTCCGCCTGTGAAAAGCCTTCTGTACCCAGCTCGTCCACCAGCTGTTGCAGGGGCTTGCCGTACTGGTTTTGCATTACCAGATCCGTATCCACAAAATCCATCTGCAGCGCCTTGGCCAGCAGCACGCCCAGCGTGCTTTTGCCGCAGCCCGGCATGCCGATCAATACCACATTCGCCATGAAAGATCCTCCGTCTTCTTTTGGATGGAGTGATTATACCACAGAAAAGCAAACTGTGATATAATCAATTTGAGATTTCCAGCAGGGGGTTGGGTTTGATGGCAAACGTCTATCTGGCAAAAAACAGGGAGCAGCGGGTGCTTGGCGGTCATCCATGGGTATTTCGCAGCGATATCGAATCGGTCGAGGGTGCGCATGCGCCCGGCGGTGTGGTGCGTGTAATGAGCAGCCGCCACAAATTTCTGGGCATGGCTGTGTATAATCCGCAGTCGCAGATCAGCCTGCGCATGCTCAGCCGCAGGGACGAGAGCATTCATGCCGGGTGGATTCACCAGCGGGTGAAGCGGGCGATTGACTATCGCCGCCACTTTGCGGATTTGAAATCCTGCCGTCTTTTGTTTGCCGAAAGCGACGGACTGCCCGCCGTAATCGCCGACGCCTTTGGCGATGTGATTGTTCTGCAGGTGCTGTGCCTTGGCATGGAGCGCTTCAAGCAGGATATTGTGGATGCGCTGGTGGAGGAGCTGCATCCCAAGGGCATCTGGGAGCGCAGCGATGTGCCCGTGCGTGAGCTGGAGGGCCTGGAGCAGACCACGGGCCTTCTCTACGGCGAGGTGCCGGACAGGGTGGAAATGGTGGAAAACGGCGTGCACTTCTGGGTGGATGTCAAGGAAGGGCAGAAGACGGGCTTCTTTCTGGATCAGAAGGAAAACCGCGCCGCCATCGCGCCCTTTGTGAAGGGCGCGCGCGTGCTTGACTGCTTTACCCATACGGGCAGCTTTGCGCTGCATGCCGGATTCTACGGCGCCAGGGAAGTAACCGGCGTGGACATCAGCGAGTATGCCTGCGAGTGCGCGGCCGAAAACGCGCGCCTCAACGGGCTGGAAAACGTTGTCCGCTTTGAGTGCGCCAACGCCTTTGATTATCTGCGCGCCGCGCAGGACGCGCACGAGTCGTTTGACGTGGTCATTCTGGATCCGCCCGCATTTACCAAAACCCGCTCCGCCGTGGAAGGCGCGCTGCGCGGGTACAAGGAGATCAACCTGCGCGGTATGAAGCTGGTCCGGGACGGGGGCTTTCTGGTTACCTGCTCATGCAGCCAGCACGTTACGCCGGATTTGTTCCATCAGATGATTCTGGACGCGCAGAAGGACGCCCGCGTCCAGCTGCGTCAGGTGGAGTGGCGCACGCAGGCAAAGGATCACCCCATCCTGCCCGCCGCGCCGGAAACGCAGTATCTCAAATGCGGCATCTATCAGGTGTTCCGTTAAGGCTTCTGGACGATTGACCCGAGAGGAGCGGTTTCCCATGCCCGTACCCTGTACCTTTGGCATTCTTGCGCATGTTGACGCAGGCAAAACCACGCTCAGCGAGCAGCTGCTGTACCGCACGGGCGCAATCCGCTCGCTGGGCCGGGTGGATCATGGCGATACGGCATTGGATGCAAACGAGATTGAGCGCTCCCGGGGCATTACCGTGTTCAGCGATCAGGCCTGGTTTGAGCTGGATGGCCGCAGGTTTACGCTGATCGATACGCCCGGCCACGTGGACTTTGCGCCCGAGGCCGAGCGCGCCCTGCTGGCGCTGGATCTGGCGGTGCTGCTGGTGGACGGCGGTTCGGGCGTGCAGGCGCACACAGGTGCGCTTTTTGGCCTTGCAGGCAACGCGGACGTTCCCGTGCTGTTTTTTGTCAACAAAACCGATCTGGCATCCTACCGGCACGACGCGCTGCGCCATCAGATGGAGAGGCAGCTTACGGACAAACTGGTGGATGTGCTGGACGGCGTGCCGGATGCGGAGCAGCTGGCGCTTTTGGATGATGATTTTTGCGAACGGTTTCTGGCTGGCCGGGCGGATGAGAATGCGGCCTGGGCTGCGCTTCGCAGGCTGTTTGCGCAGCGGAAGGCCTTTCCGGTGCTGTACGGCGCGGCGCTTTCGGGCGCAGGCGTCGATGAACTGCTCAAAGCGCTCTCCCGACTGGCGGAGGACGTACGTCCCTCCACCGGCACTCTGAATGCACTTGTGTACAAGGTACGCCGCGAAACCGGCGGCGACCGGGTGGTGTATCTGAAAATCAAATCGGGAACGCTGAGGGCCCGCGATGCGTTCCGCTTTGGCGAGGGAACGGAAAAGGTGCATCAGCTTCGGCTGTACCGGGGCGTGAGCTACACCCCCGTGGACGAGGCGGGCCCGGGCGACGCCGTGGCAGTAACCGGCCTGAGCGTGCCCCGCTGCGGCGACCGCATCGTAGGGGATACGCTGTCCGGGGCGGTCTCCTTTTGCACCATGCCGGTGCTGTCCGCACGCGTGGAGCCGCCTGCGGGCATGGCTCCGGCGCAGCTGCTGGAAAAGCTTCGCCTGCTGGAGGATGAGGAGCCCATGCTGGGCGTCAGCTGGGATGCGGCGCACGGCCATGTAACCGTGCAGGTGATGGGCACTGTACAAACCGAGGTGCTTGCCCAGCTGTTGCAGGATCGCTTTGGAATCCGTGCATCCTTTTTGCCGCCGCTGGTTTTGTACAAGGAAACGGTGGGCAGACCCACGGTGGGCTGCGGCCATTACGAGCCTCTGCGCCACTATGCCGAGGCGCATCTGCTGCTGGAGCCGGGGCCGCGCGGCAGCGGCATTACCTTTGAAAGCTGCTGCCATGTGGATGCTCTGGCGCTCAATTACCAAACGCTGATCCGCAGCCACTGCTTTGAGCGGGTGCACAGAGGCGTACTGACGGGTTCACCTCTTACGGATGTGCATATCACGCTGCTGTCAGGACGCGCGCACCTCAAGCACACCGAGGGCGGAGATTTTCGCGAGGCGGTGTATCGTGCCATCCGTCAGGGACAGCTGAAGGGGCAGAACGTGCTGCTGGAGCCCTTCTACCGCTTTGCGTTCACCCTGCCCGCCGAGTGCCTTGGTCGCGCGATGACGGACATTGCCGCTTTGGTTGGCAGCTACGATCCGCCCGAATCCCTGGGCGAGGATGTGCGCATTACCGGACGCGGGCCGGTACGCACCTTCATGGAGTATCCCACCGCGCTGCGCGCCTACACCCACGGCAGGGGCAGCGCGCAGCTGCAGCCGGACGGGTATGACCTGTGCCACAACCCGGAGGAAGTGATGGCCGAGCTGGCCTATGACTGCGGCGCGGATGTGGCCAACCCGGCCGGAAGCATGTTCTGCTCGCACGGCGCGGGTTACTATGTCCATTGGGAGGAGGCAGATGATCATATGCATCTGCCGGTGGAAAAAGCAGAATAACCTGACGGAGGATGTCAGGTTACAGGCGCTATGATAGGCTCAAAACCGATACGGGAGGGGATCAACCATGGCAGATGTACAAATCAGGTGGCAGGCGGTCATGATTGACTGCAAGGAGCATGTCAAGCTGGCGCAGTTCTATGCCCGGCTGTTGAACTGGACGGTGGTGTTTGCCGCTGAGGACTATGCGGGTATTGCGCCCTGCGGCACGCCCTACGGCGGCTATCCGGGCATTTCGTTCCAGCGCAACCCGGATTATGTGCCGCCTGTCTGGCCTGAGCAGGAGGGTAGACAGCAGACGATGGAGCATCTGGACCTGGCGGTGGATGATCTGGACGCGGCGGTTGCGCACGCCCTTGCCTGCGGCGCGACAAAAGCGGAAATGCAGTATTCTCCGACGGAATGGATTGTAATGCTGGATCCGGAGGGCCATCCGTTCTGCCTGTGCCTGAACAGCCAGATGCTGAACAGCCCGGATTGCGCGCTTAAATAAGCAAATGCGGCCAGCCCGTTTGGGTTGTCCGCTCAAGCCGTCGAGAAAGCTCGCTTTGCGATCTTTTCCGCCGAAACAGGTTTCTGCTGTGCGCCATGCGCACGGCCGGAGAACCCTTCAAGGAAGCCTTGCTTCGCAAGGTAACTGAACCCACCGCACAGATCGCAGGGGTCGGAATCAAAACCACCAGTTTAGCTGGTGGTTTTGATTCGTATCGCTCGGCTTTGCTGAAAACAATTCTGCCATGCTAACACGCCCGGCATTCGTCGCGAATGCCGGGCGTGTTTTTTCAGATGATATTACTTTTTGCTGCTGCCGCCGTAGGTATCGGAGGTATCGGCAAATACAGCCTGCACGCCTTCCTTGCGGCGGGAGGTGGCTACGCGCTTCATGAGTTCCTCATAGTAGGCGTCCTCATCCACGGGTACATCCACCATCTTACCGGTAAAGGCAGACATGTGCATGGCGTTGGACAGCATCACACCGTTAATGCCTTCCACACCGTTGGCAACCAGGGGCGTGCCGCGCAGGATGGCGCCGGCCCAGGCATTCAGCACGCCGATGTGCTGGGGATTGAGGCCGTCGGTCTCAATTTCCACCTCGGTGGTATCCACATGGCCAAAGGGAATCTTGTTGGTCTTGGTGAACTCCGGCTCGGACATGGAGAACTCCAGCACGGTCAGCTTGTCGTTCTCGGCCACCAGCTTGGCCTTGTCCATCTGGATTTCAAAACGGTTGCTGCCGCAGCCGTCGCCCGTGGTGGTAACGAAAACGCCGGTGGCGCCGTCCGCATATTCCACATAGGTGGTTACATCGTCTTCCACCTCAATGTCGTGCCAGGCGCCAAAGTGCATGTTGGTCTGCACCTTTACGGGCATGCCGCAAATCCACTGCCACAGATCCAGCTGATGAGGGCACTGGTTAAGCAGTACGCCGCCGCCCTCGCCGGACCAGGTGGCGCGCCAGTCGCCGGAATCATAATAGGCCTGGGGACGATACCAGTTGGTAATCAGCCAGTTGGTACGGCGGATGCGGCCGTACTTGCCGGAGTGAACCAGCTCGTGCATCTTGCGGTAGATGTGGTTGGTGCGCTGGTTGAACATCATGCCGAACACCACCTCAGGATGCTTGGCAGACACCTCGTTCATCTCGCGAACCTGCTTCACATAAACGCCGGCAGGCTTTTCCACCATGACATGGATGCCGCGTTCCATGGCAGCGATGGCATAGGTGGGATGATCGTAGTGGGGCACGGCCACGATGACCGCCTCGATCAGGCCGCTGTCCAGCATGTCGATGGCGTTGTCAAAGTAGGTAACGGTTTCGGGATACTGCTTGCGGGCCCAATCCAGACGGGCGGGGTTCTTGTCGGCGATGGCAACCAGTTCCAGCTCGGGGCAGTTGCCCTTCATGATGTTGCTGGCATGGCCGGAGCCCATATTGCCGATGCCGATGATACCGAGTTTGATTTTGCGATCCATGGTGTTCATCCTCCTTATTTAAAGCCACGAGAGCTAAGGAATTCGTAGCTGCGTCTGAGACAGTCAAAGGGATCCTCGCCGTTGCAGTCGTCCTGCTCCACCAGCATGTACCGGGTGCCGGCCGCTTCGGCTTTTTCAAACACGCGGTCAAAGTTGATGTTTCCTTCGCCCACGGCTGCCATCTTGCGGCCGTAGGAGAAATCCTTGAGGTGAATGCAGGGCACGCGCCCGGCCAGCTTTTCCACCCACAGGGCGGGATCGCTGCCGCCGGCCTGTACCCAGAAGGTGTCCAGCGTAAAGCCAAGCTCATCCGCCGGGAACATTTCGGCAATGTGATCCATGACCAGCTTGCCGTTTACCTTTTTGAACTCGCCGTCATGGTTATGATACATGAAATACCTGCCATGCTCCTTCAGCGTGCTGGCAACGGGGTGATACTCGCTGTAAAAGCTTTCGGGCGTGCCTTCCGCGGTAAAGGGATAATAGCCCAGGCCCACGTACCGGCAGCCAAAAACCCCGTGATCGGCTGCCACCTGCGCGGGATCAGTCTTCAGACGGTCGACCGGGGTATGGGTAAGCACGCACTGAAGGCCGTTCTTATCCAACTCCTCCTTGAGCCACGCGGGCTCAAAGGCGCAGGTGCCGGACACCTGCACCGTGCGGTAGCCAATATCGGCCACCTTTTTCAGGGTCAGGGCAAAATCATCCAGCGTTTTGCAAAATTCGCGGACGGTGTAAAGCTGTGCGCCGATGTTCATGCCTGCGCCTCCCCAAGAAGCTGCTGGAAGGCCTGGCAGGCCGCGTCAAAGGCAGCGTCGGTGGTGGGGTAGGTGTACTGGGTGCCCACGTCGCTGGTCTGGCCCTCGCGCTCCAGGCCGCTCAGACCGTCAAACACGCTCAGATGGGGCTCAATGGTAAAGGCATGGCCGCCCATGGCCAGGTATTCGGGCACGATCTTGGCAAGGTTGCCGATGCCGCGGCCGGCGGGAACCACCTTGCCATCGGCCAGCGCGTCCTTGACGTGCATGTACTTGATGAAGGGCTTGAGCATCTGCCAGGCTTCCCAGGTATCCTGGCCGCACTGCACAAAGTTGGCGGGATCAAAGATGCCGCCCATCTGCGGGAAGGTGGTAAGCAGCTCCAGGCAGCGGTTGGCCATATCACCATAGATGCCCTTTTCGTTTTCGTGGCACATCAGAACGCCGCTGCCCTGCGCAACCTCCAGCATGCGGCCCACCTTGTCGATCACCTCGTTGCGGTGCGCAGCGGGATCTTCGCCCTGGGGCATAAAGAAGGAGAACATACGCAGGTTTTTCGCACCCAGAACATTGGCAATCTCCAGACCGTTGCGAAGCAGATCCAGATGCTGGTTAAAATCATCCTCCAGGGTAATCTTGCCGATGGGAGAACCCATGGACCACACCTGCAAACCAGCGTCATCCAGCTTGCGGCGGATTTCCCTGGCCTGAGCAGCGTTGAGCGATACGCAGCTGATGCCATCGGCGTTGCGGATTTCCAGGCCGTTCAGGTTGTTGCGCTTCATGGCAACAATCTGGTTGTCGATGATGGAACTCGCCTCGTCAGCAAAGGCGTTAATCAGAATTTTCTCCAATTTCGTTCACCAATCCTTCCGTAATGATAACAGTAGGGATATTATCATTTTATCGTGTCAACCGCACAATGGAATTGTTGAAAGAGACTTCATACATTGCAAATATTATCCTTTTCTGATCGCATGAAAAACCTCTTTAACAGAGGAATGAAAAAAGGCCATGCAGGCGCGTTGCCCGCATGGCCCAGCTGATGAGGAAAGGGAAATTACTTTACGTTCTTGGCAGCGTCGATGATGCCGCTGATGTAGCCCAGGGTATCAACCAGCGTGCAGCCCGCCACGGCGTCGACCATTTCTTCGGCGGTCTTGCCGGCAATTTCAGCCTCCAGTTCGGCAACGGTCTTGCCGGTCACGTAAGTCTGGATGGCGTCGTAGTTAACATCGATGGCCACGGTAGAGCCGGCCTTCTGCATGTTGGTGGAATACATTTCGGCGTTCTGGCGCTTGGAACCCAGCACCTTGCCCTCCACGGGGATCATCACTTCGCTGTTGGGCACAGCAACGGCGCTGTCGGCAGCCAGCATCTGGAACTCGTCGATCAGAGCGTCAACGATCTTGTCGCCATCCATGGCAACGGTGATCACGGCGAAGCACTTGGTGCCGTGCGCGGCAAAGATGGACTGGCCCAGCTTGATTTCGCCCTCCGCCATGGCGGGGATCATCATGCACAGCAGCATAGCGGCAGCCAGGACAACGGAAAGAATTTTCTTCATGGTTTGTATCTCCTTTTATTTACTATTTCCGGATTAGCTCCGGTTTCGGGTGTCATCCTATCCGGCAATTGTGGCAAAAGTGTGGCTTTTTGAAATTTGCCCAAAAATTATTCCACACGGTAGGCGTGGCGGTTGAGCGCGTCCCAGATGGCGGAAATCACCTTGGGCGCACGGATGGTTGCGCCGGTAGCAGCATCCGTATCATCCACCATTTTCTCGGGATGATACAGATCGTTCACCGCTGATACGGGCTTGCCGTCCAGGTACTGCAGCAGCTGATCAAACTGCGCTGCAATCTGTCGGATGGAGGGAG
>JAEDGL010000005.1 GCA_016297535.1 Clostridia bacterium
ATGGTGCGGTGGGCGTTCATGTTGGCATAGCCCGCGCGGGTAAGCTCGCTGGCCATGCAGGCGCCGATCACCTCGGTGCCGTCCAGGCACAGGATGGTATCGATAATGGTGGAGGATTTGAACTTGCTGCACAGCAGGGCGGCAGCCTCGCGGGCCTCGGACAGGCGGTGCTTGGTCATGGTCATATCGATGTAATAGTTGAGGTGGCTGTGGCTGGTGGCAAAATGCCCCTGCGCAATACGAAGGGGAACGTTACCCATTTGGTGGGGAAGCTCAAAAATTCTGATGGCCATGGCAGTCACTCCTGTTTCATGATAATCCGAACACATGCTGCATTCTGTTTTTGGGGCACAACAATTATGCACACTTTCTGGAAATGTGTCAAGAACTTTTGTTAAAAAAGGACTTTTTTCCACCTCATGTGCAATGAAGCGCCTTGCCGGGCGATCAGCCCAGCTCCGGTTCGTCCATCAGCACGGCCGTGCCCATTTTGCCCTCGGTTTCCACAATGCGCAGGGTATTGGTGCCCTTTACCAGCAGCGGCGCGGGGATGTACAGGCGCTTCTGCGGCCCGATCTCCCAGAAGCGGCCCAGTGTGAAGCCGTTGAGGAACACCACGCCCTTGCCGCAGTCCGGCAGCGCCAGGAAGGTATCGGCCGGCTCCTCCACCTCAAAGGCGAGGGTATACACGCCGGGCTCTCCGGGGGCGGCGGGCGCGCCCTGCACGTTCAGGTCAAGCATGGCCTGCTCATCCAGACACACGATATCCCAGCCGTAGCGCTGGTGATCATTGATCACCACGGCCTGATCGATGCCCTTGCGCTGCATTTCCAGCTTGTAGGAGTAGTTGACGCGGCCCATGTTTTCCATCAGAATGTCCAGCCTTGCGCCGGGCCTGACGGGAATGGGCGTTTCAAAGGTGTGGGCGCTGTCCAGCTCGCGGTCGTACAGGGTGAGGATGCATTTTCCATCCAGATAGACCTTGGCGCGGTCGGCAGCCTTTACCAGCTGCAGCTTGCGGATTTCGCACTCGTTTACCAGCGTGGTGCGGTAGAGGGTGTAGCCGTAGCTCTGGCCCAGGCGTTCCATGCTTACGGGGTTGACGCAATGGGTGCTGGGCAGCTGGTCCGCGGCGGCCAGCAGGCCCGCGCTCGCCTGCGGCACGGCCTGGCCATAGGCCCTGCGGGCGATGGGCGCAAGCTCGGGCGTGGGCAGGGGCCTGTCGCTGCGCGCCCGCACGGCCTGCCGGAACAGCCGGTATTTCTCGGTTTCGCGGCCGTCCTCGCTCAGGGGGGCGTCGTAATCGTAGCTGGTTACATCCGGGGTGAGGAAGCCGTAGTCGTTGGCGCCGTTCATCAGCCCGAAGCTGGTGCCGCCGTGGAACATGTAGATATTCACATGCCCCATATCCAGCAGGGTGGCAAACTCCTGCGCGCAGCTTTCGGCGCTGGTGGTCTGGTGGCCGCCGTTGCCCCAGTGATCAAACCAGCCGCACCAGAACTCCATGCACATAAGCGGCTGGATGCCATGTTCGGACAGCACCCCGAAGCGCTCCACCGTGTGGCTGCCGAAGTTGCCGGTCTGAAACACGCCCTCCACCTTGCCGCAGGCCAGCATATCGTGCTCGGGGCCGTCGCTGGTTACCAGGGGCACATCCACGCCGCGCGCGATCATGCCGTCGCGCAGGGCGGCCAGATAGTCCTTGTCATCGCCGTAGGAGCCGTACTCGTTTTCCACCTGCATCATCAGCACCGGGCCGCCGTGGGTTATCTGCAGGGGAACCAGGCGGGGCAGCAGCTGGTCGTAATAGGCCATCACGTGCTCCAGATAGCGCGGATCGTTGCAGCGCAGGCGGATGCCATCCTCCTTCAGCAGCCACGCGGGCAGGCCGCCAAACTCCCACTCGGCGCAAATGTAGGGGGAGGGGCGCAAAATCACATACAGCCCCAGCTCCTGCGCAAGGCGCACAAAGCCCTCCACATCGGCCATGCCGTCAAAGCGGAAGTGGCCCTTCCGGGGCTCGTGAAAATTCCACGGGATATAGGTTTCCACGGTGTTGCAGCCCATGGCCAGCAGCTTTTGCAGCCGGTCGCGCCAGTACTGGGGCACTACGCGGAAATAGTGAATGGAACCCGAGATGATCTGAAAGGGCTTGCCATCCAGATAAAAGTTGTCCCTGATTTCAAATACAGACATGGTTTTCCTCCGTCCTTCGTGCGGAAGTCCGCACTTTGCTCTATTCTTATTTCTGGATGGAGCGTTACTTCCCTGCCGCAGCGCGGCAGAAGATTTTGTTTACCGCTTTTTGGGTTGATAGCGGATCTCACTCACGGAATACACCGTGACAAACGCCTTGGGATCCACCCGGCGCACATAATCCATCAGGGCCTTGTATTCCTGCTTGTCCACAATGGTGATGATCTCCTTGTGCACGGTGTTGTCGTAGGCGCCGATGGTGTGGTTGAGGCTGGCGCCGCTGTGCAGATCGTAGAGGATGTAGTGTACAATATCATCCACCCGGGGCGAGATGATGCACACCCTGCGCTTGATGTTCATGCCAAAGATAAAGTAATCCACCACCATGCCGCCAAACCAGGTGCCCAGAACGCTGAGCACCACGGTTTTGGCGTCGTAGCACAGGGCGGAGCACAGCGCCACCAGCATGCCGGACAGCGACATGGCGCGGCCAAGCTCCATGTGCAGGTACTTGTTCATAATCTTGGCCACAATATCCAGCCCGCCGGAGGAGGCGTTGCACGAAAACAGCACGGCAAGCCCCACGCCCACCACCAGGGTGTAGCACAGCACATCCAGCAGGGGATCCTGCGTGATGGATTCAAACCCGGGAAACAGCCGCTCAAACACCGCCAGATACGCCGGCATCAGCAGGGCGCAGTAAACGGTTTTGGCACCAAACTCCGAGCCCACCAGCAAAAAGCCGATGATCAGCAGCACCACATTCAGCCCGAAGGTGATGGCGGATACGGGCAGGGGCAGAAAGTTGCTGATAATCATGGCCAGCGCCGCCCCGCTGCCCACGGATACATGGCTGGGCAGCATAAAGAAAAACACGGCAGCCGCCACAATCAGCGTGCCGATGGTGATGAGCAGCATTTCCCGGATGACATTCTTCGTACGCATGGCTGATCCTCTTTTCCAGGCATTCCAAAACCCCTGGCGGGGGAATACAGGGGAAAACCGAAAGTAGTATAATGCAAAGCCGCTTCTTTTTCAACTGCATGCCGGACCTGCCTTGCTTGACGCAGGGAATTTGCTGCGCTATACTGGAGGCAGCGAAAAAATGCATAAGGGGGCGTTTCCATGCTGCCTGCCATCAAGCTGGGACCAAACCAGATCACCCGCCTCATCGTAGGGGGCAATCCCTTCAGCGGCAACTCTCACTGGAGCAACGAGCGTGACTGGGAGATGCGCGACTTCTTTACCCATGATCAGATTCTTCAAACCCTGTTTCACTGCGAGGAATGCGGGCTGAACGCCATGCTTTTGCGCGGCGATATGCACATTATGCGGCTGGTGTACGAATACCGTAAACGGGGCGGAACCATGAACTGGATTGCCATGACCGGCAGCGAGTTTCTGTCCTACGACGGCCATATCAACCAGCTGATGCAGTACGGCCCCTGCGCCATCTACCATCACGGCTCGGTAACGGATGCACTGTTCAAGCAGGGGCAGTACGACGAGCTGCGCCGGCGCATCGACGTCATCAAATCCAAGGGCGTTCCGGCCGGCCTGGGTACGCATATGCCCGAGGTGATCGAATACGCCCAGGAGCATCAGTGGGGCGTGGATTTCTACATGGCCTGCGTGTACAACATCAGCCGCACGGACCGGGTCAGCAGCTCCATCACCGGCAAGGCAAACGGCGAGGAAATTTTTGACGAGTCCGATATTCCCATCATGTACCGCACCATCCGGCAAACGCCAAAGCCCTGCCTGGCGTTCAAAATTCTGGGCGCGTCCCGGCGCTGCGCCGATCAGGATGCGGTGCGCCACGCGTTTTACGAGGCCTTTGAAAACATCAAGCCCACCGACGCCGTGGTGGTGGGCGTCTATCCCCGCAGGGAGGATCACGTGGCGCTGGATGCGCAGTACACCCTGGAAGCCATCCGGCGGCTGCAGCGCTAAATCCCTCAGGCCAGCTTGCTCACATCCACCCAGCCCTGGGGCCGCGCGGCGCGTTCCAGCTCCGGCAGCGTCAGGCGCACGGCGCTGTTGCGGCTGCCCGCGGCGGGATAGACGGTTTCAAAGCGCCGCAGGGATTCATCCAGGTACACCCTCACGCCCTCCGGGGCCAGGAAGGGGCACACGCCGCCCACCGGGAAGCCCGTCAGAAGGCTGACCTGCTCGTGGCTGAGCATTTTGACCTTTTGATGAAACGCCGCCTTGAACTTGGTGTTGTCCACGCGCGCGTCTCCGGCCAGCACAATGAGCACAACCCCTTCATCCACCAGAAAGCTCATGGTTTTGGCAATCAGGCAGGGCTCGCAGCCCAGCGCCTGCGCCGCCAGCTCCACCGTGGCGCTGGATACGTCAAACTCGTGCACGCGGCCGGCAAGGCCGCAATCCGCCAGATAGGCTTTTACCTGTTCAATGGTCATTGGATTCAGAATCCTCCTTTGGTACAGTCGTTACTGCCATTATAGCCTATTTTGAACGTTCGAAATGCTTTTTCCCTGTACTGTTCAGGCAGGAAAACGCGTCGCAATGCCGAAATGATACCATACAGTCAAACCTGCATGACCAACTCGTACAACTGCATAGGAAAGGAGCCCAACCATGAACAACCATTCCATCGCTGAAATGATTCTCAACAATGCCATGGAGCTCCATGGTCAACCCAAATGGACGTTTGGCAAAAACACCTGCAACACCTACGCCGTCTATGCCGAGAAAATTCGTCTGAGCGAGACAGAAACCATTCCCGCCTGGCCCATTCTGGAGCTGATTGCCAAGGACAAGGGGCTTACCCAGCTCTTCTCCAGCTGGTTTCTGGAAGCGGCCATGCGTTTTGCCATGGAGCTTACGCAGCGCTCGCACGCGCATGTCACCATTTCCGTCAAGCTGCTGCCCGCCTTTGCCGAAAGCGACGAATTTGTTGCCACCACGCTTGCCCTGCTGGAGAAAACCGGCCTGTCGCCCAAAAAGCTCCAGTTTGAGCTGAGCGAGGCGCAGGCGCTTACCGAAAAGGGCATCGAGCACCTCAACCTGCTCCACGACGAGCACGAAATCAGCCTGTGGATTGGCAATTTCGGAACCGGGTATTCCAACCTGGATCTGCTGACGAGGGTTCACTTTGACGGCATCGAGCTGGACCGCTCCTTCGCCGCGATGGTTCCCCAGCAGGAGCAGGCCTGCCGCGTGATCGTGGGCATCCAGCATCTGGCGCACACGCTGGATATGAGCATTTGCGCCAAGGGCATCGAAACCCAGGAGCAGTTCGAGTTTTTTGAGGAGCTGGGCGTTTTCAAGGGCCAGGGCTACCTCATCGGCAAGCCGCTGCCTCTGGAGGAAGCCGTTGATTATCTCGACAAATACGCAGTCAAATTTGAATAAGCGCCTGCTCTCGGCCCCCGGAAAGAAACGCGTTTGCCAATGGAGCCTGCCGCCTTTTTCTGCGGAAAGCTTCCGAGCCCAGCGCACAGGTCGCTGGGCTCGGAACAGAAGTAGGAGGGCTGCGGCCCTCCGACCCCTCCCAGAGGGTTGATCGACAGCCTGAAACAACCTCCGTATGATTGCTCACACGGAGGTTGTTTTTCAGTTTGGCAGCCGCCGCGCGTTTCCTGACGCGGGGTTATTTGACAATCAGGTTGCACAGGCGGCCGGGAACAAAGATCACCTTGGCAACCGGCTTGCCGGCGACAATCTCCTGCACATCCTGGCGGGCGGGCAGTTCCTTCTCGGCCGCCTCACGGGTAAGCTCGGGCGAAACCATGATGCGGCCGCGCACCTTGCCGTTTACCTGCACGGCGATTTCGATCTCGCTGCGCTTCATGGCCTGCTCGTCATACCTGGGCCAGGGCTCGTAGGCCAGGCAGGTGCCAAAGCCCATCAGCTGCCACATCTCCTCGCAGATGTGCGGCGCCACGGGGCTCAGCAGCAGCAGCAGGGTTCTGAGCTCGCCTCTGGTAACCTTTTTGGCATCGTAGAAGGCGTTCACAAGGCTCATCATGGCGGCGATGGCCGTGTTGTACTTCATGGCCTCATAGTCGTCGCCCACCTTCTTGATGGTTTCATGCATCAGGGGAGTAAGCTCTTTGGAGTAGCCGTTGTCCTCGCTGACCATTTCCATCAGCCGCCATACGCGGTCCAGGAAGCGGCGGCAGCCGCGCGCGCCGTTGGTGGACCACGGAATGGCCTGATCAAACGCGCCCATGAACATCTCGTACAGGCGGAAGGCGTCCGCGCCCAGCTCGTTGACGATATCATCGGGATTGATGACGTTGCCGCGGGACTTGGACATTTTCTCGTTGTTTTCGCCCAGAATCATGCCGTGGCTGGTGCGCTTCTGATAGGGCTCCGGCGCCTTGACCAGGCCGATATCGTGCAAAAACAGGTGCCAGAAGCGGCTGTAGAGCAAATGCAGGGTGGTGTGCTCCATGCCGCCGTTATACCAGTCCACCGGCATAAAGTAGTCCAGCGCCTGCTGCGAGGCAAAGGCCTCCTTGTTGTGGGGATCGCAGTAGCGCAGGAAATACCAGCTGCTGCCCGCCCACTGGGGCATGGTATCGGTTTCGCGTTTGGCGGGGCCGCCGCAGCAGGGGCAGGTGGTGTTGACCCAGTCAGTCATCAGGCTCAGGGGGCTTTCGCCGCTGTCGGTGGGCTCGTAGCTTTCCACCTCGGGCAAAAGCACGGGCAGCTGATCCTCTGGCACGGGCACGGTGCCGCACTTTTCGCAGTGCACAACGGGGATGGGCTCGCCCCAGTAGCGCTGGCGGCTGAACACCCAGTCGCGCAGCTTGTAGTTGATCTTGCGCTGGCCAAGGCCCTTTTC
The DNA here is from genome assembly GCA_016297535.1 of Clostridia bacterium. GTDB lineage: Bacteria > Bacillota > Clostridia > Christensenellales > Aristaeellaceae > Limiplasma. The sequence continues at coordinate 7,016 of JAEDGL010000005.1, forward strand.
CACCAGCCAGTCGATGATCTTCTTTTTGGCATCGGCCACGCGCAGGCCGTTAAGAAAATCGGAGTTGATCATCACGCCGTCCACGATATCGGTATAGGCCTCGGCGCTGATATCGCCGCCGGCCACCACCTCGATCATGGGAATGTTGAACTTTTTGGCAAAGGCATAGTCGCGGGTATCGTGGGCGGGCACGGCCATGATGGCGCCGGTGCCGTAGCTCATCAGCACATAGTCGGACACCCAGATGGGAATCTCCTTGCCGTTGACGGGGTTGACGGCGCGCAGGCCGGCAATCTCCACGCCGGTCTTGTCCTTGGCAAGCTCCGTGCGCTCAAAATCGCTCTTTTTGGCGGCCTCGCTGCGGTAGGCAAGGATGGCGTCGTAGTTGGTAATCTCGGCCTGATACCGGTCGATCATGGGATGCTCGGGGCTTACCACCATGTAGGTGGCGCCAAAGAGCGTATCCGGCCGGGTGGTGAACACGCGCAGCTTTTCATCCTTGCCGGCGATGGCAAAATCCACCTCGGCGCCCTCGCTGCGGCCAATCCAGTTGCGCTGCTGGGTTTTGACGGCGTCGATGAAATCCACATGATCCAGCCCGTCCAGCAGCTTCTGGGCATATTCGGTAATGCGCAGCATCCACTGGCTCTTGACCTTGCGCACCACCTGGCTGCCGCAGCGCTCGCACACGCCGCCCACAACCTCTTCGTTGGCCAGGCCGCACTTGCAGCTGGTGCACCAGTTGATGGCCATTTCGCCCTTGTAGGCCAGGCCCTTTTCCAGCAGCTTGAGGAAGATCCACTGCGTCCACTTGTAATACTCGGGATCGGTGGTGTTTACCTCGCGGCTGTAGTCAAAGCTGAAGCCAAGCCGCTGCAGCTGCGTGCGGAAATGATCGATGTTCTTTTTGGTAACCACCGCGGGATGCACCTTGTTTTTGATGGCAAAGTTCTCGGTGGGCAGGCCGAAAGCGTCGTAGCCCATGGGATAGAGCACGTTGTAGCCCTCCATGCGGCGCTTGCGGGCAATGATATCCAGCGCGGTATTGCTGCGGGGATGGCCCACGTGTAAGCCGTTGCCGCTGGGATAGGGGAACTCGATCAGGCAGTAGTACTTGGGCTTGTCGCTGGGAAACTCGGCGCGGAAGGTGCCGTTTTCCTCCCAGTATTTCTGCCACTTCTTTTCGATTTTCTCAGGAATATAGGCGGGGCGTTCCTGCATTGTGATCTCTCCTTTGCAAATTTCATTCTTTGTCTAATTGAATCAGGCTGGTGTCTACTTCGTAACCATTGAAGATCCATCCTTCGTGCACCAGTGGTGCATCTGGGAAGTCTGTCTCAAACCATTCATTTTCTCCACGCTTGATAAAAACCACTGCTTTTTCGGGAAGGTTTTCAGGTGCAAACGCAGTTTTGGATGTTCCCCAGCGGCATCGAATAATGTAACCGTTTCGATCGTTTTCCAAGCCAGTTACATTTAAAGCGCCATCGGACAATTCGATTATTGGACAGGCATACCAGTAATTGATTAAACCGTGAGTATATCCTTTTTCCAGCATAAAATCCGCGCAGTCTTTTACCTGGTCAACGGTATTCATTTCGATATATGACAATCCATTCCAGCTGTCCATTTCATTTTTATCCACCCGGATAAAATACATGGTGTATACCCCCTGAAACAGGAAGCAGGCACATACTGTAATCGTTAGCAACTTGCGACATGCGGATACGCCTCTTGCCTTCAGGCTTTCCAGTTCGGGAGCAAGCGCACATGTTGCCATTGCCACTACAGGAACGAAATACAGTTCAAAAAATCGACCGCCCCTTGAATCAAAGATAAAAACCATCGTAGTAATGACAAAAGATATGGCCAGTATGCTTTGGAGAAACCTTAATCCAAAATGCTTTTGCCTAAAGCAGCTTTCAGCCGAAACAATCAGCAGATACCCAAACATTAGCAGAGCACATATAAGTGATAACCCGCGAATACCCACCAGTTGAAGCCCTGCGTTACGAATTCCGATGGCTGTAAGCCAACTATCATATATCTGCGCGTAATGATTGGCAGGAAGGCCTGTGGTGAAGAAGGAAATGCTCATATCGCTCACGCCAAAGTAAGGAAGTAGCACATGCGTATTCACCAAGAAGCCCGCCATAAAAAAGGCAAGAGAAGCCAGTACTATTCCAGTAAAACGTACAGGTATCGTTTGCCAGAACGGCTGCTCACCAATCAGTTTGCCGTCATTCCATCGGTAATCTCGTAAAGCAAGCATCAGCTGAATCACAGCAAACAGGAGCATAGGGATACCCAGCATCATCATATGACGAATACCATTCAAGCCGACAAAGAACCACAGCCCGGATAGCAGAATCGCAGGAAAAATCGCCTTGGAAATGTCCTTTTTCTGCACCTGCGTAAGCCGTAGCGTCAGTCCCATCAACCAGAAGCTGTTTGACAGATAGAGGATGTAGTACATATGATACAGCACGATGCGGGCATATGGCGTGCTGAAAGGCACAAGCAGCATTCCTGCTCCGAATACCGCGCTGGTTTTTCCCAATCCCGCCTGTTTACAAACATACAGAAAACTCAGCACATACCAGGTTTGCATCGCAATCGCACCCAGAATGCGTACCAGTGTCCAATCGTCTGTAAAATGGAAAAAGAGCGAGTAAACTGCGGAAATATCCAGCAAGCGCACTTCGGTCGTAAAGAAGAAATCACGGGTAAACGGATTATGCTGCTGCGCCATGATCCAGCCACGGTTTACATAATCAGAGGTATCGCCATCCAGAATGTTCCGGGAGACATAGACATCCATATAAACCGTCAGCAGGATCATGAAGCCAAGGAAGATCCAATGCCCGTATTGCTTCAGCACTCGATGCAAAGTCTTTGTCATGCCGTCTTCTCCCTCACTTTCTACCTGCAGCTTGGTCCAGCATGGAACGCAATAGCCTGTCTATCAATAATTACCCCTTTTCAAGGGCATGCGGCGTTTTTGCCAGGCCGCTGCACAGCAGAAACGCCGCTGCAAAGAACACCGTCAGGTTCCGGTTGCTGAGGAAGGGGTGCTGGGTGCTGTGTCCCCTGGTAAAAAGGATCCACGCAAGCGGTATCATCATAATCAGGCCAAAGTACGCGGCGCGGGGATTCCAGCTTCCCTGCCTGCGGAGGACGGACCGCACGCCCATGATGGCTGCGATCACGCTGGGCAGGCACAGGAGCAGGAGCCTCTTTTTGGAAATGGCCCTGAACGGCATGGCCAGTATGCCGGGGACGGACAGGCTGGTGTTGCTGGTATAGGTATTCATCTTCTGCGCAACCGTGCCGCCGGAAAACTCCATACCGGCCAGTGCGCACAACAGCCATTTTCCGGCCCACATGCCCGCATAGCCCAGCACCCACAAAAGGCCCAGCCGCAGCATTTTGACCAGCAGGCGTTTGTCGCAGGGGTGCAGCGCCAGCCAGATCATCAGCGGCAGGCCGACCACGGCGGACGGATAGGTCAGAAAGTCCAGATAGGCGGTCAGAATGCCCAGCAGCAGAAAAAGCCACGAGTAGGCTTCCATCCCCGCTTTTGCGCGGTGCAGAAGCACAACGGCGATCATTCCGCCAAAGCCGAGATAAAAGCAGGGATAATATTGCATGGACAGCGAGATGGTGTACGGGCTCAGGGCAAGATAGGCCAGCAGTACCGCAACGCCGCCCCGCCAGCCCAACGCCCGCCACACACAGCCAACCGCCGTCAGCGCCACCAGCAGCTGAAGCACCAGATTGGCCGTGCGGATCTGCGGAAACGTGCAACCATACAGCCAAAGGCGGGCCATCAGCGCAAAGCCGCCCCAATAGCGTCCGTAGTAAAACAACGACATTGGTTGCTCCGGATCGCTGAGATAACAGGCCAGATGCGTGCAGCTGGCATATTCCTTGCCGGGAATCTGGGGAAAGTAGGCGTTAAGCGCCCGTTCCAGCGGGGTGTGGCCCGTATCCAGATTGTTGGCCGCCATCCCGATGATAAACGCATCCGCGATATTATCCACCTGCACGTTGGGCAGTCCGCCGTTTACCCAGCTGCGCTGGGTATCTTCCGTCCAGAAAATTTCGGCGGACTGCTGCGCATGCTGCAGGGGAATTTCTCCCGGCAGGCTGTATACGCCCCACAAAAGCAGCAGGCCGATCAGCCATGCCAGGGGCAGCGCCGCCGCAAAGCGCAGGCTGCGCAACCCGGGGCGAAGCCTTTTTACGTGGTCCATTGCCAGATTCATCTCTTCAGCTTTTCAATGCCCAGATCGATGCGGCGCAGGGTTTCCTGCTTGCCGATGAGGTAGGCAATCTCGGTGGCGCCGCCGGGGGTGGAGGCCAGGCCGGAGATGGCGATGCGCACCGGCCACATCATCTGGCCGGTTTTCAGCTCGTTGGCGGCGGCCAGGTTCATCAGAACCTCCTTGACGGCTTCCTCGGAGAAGTTGTCCAGCGCCGCCAGCGCGGGACGGGCCAGCTCCAGCGCCCGCAGGGCGATTTCGGGGTTGGTCTTCATCTTTTTATGAGTGTAAATTTCGGCATCGTACTCCGGCAGCTCCGCCAGGAAGCGCACCTGATCCGGCACGTTGCCAAAAACCTCCGTGCGGGTGTGCATCAACCCAGCCAGGCAGCGGTAGTCGATGTTTTTGCCGGCAAGCACCTTGTCAAACCACGGGGTGGCCATTTCCAGGTACTTGTCAAAATCCATGCGGCTGATATACTCGTGGTTGAACCAGTTGAGCTTTTCGGTGTTGAAGATGGCGGGGGACTTGCTAAGCCCGTTCAGATCAAAGGCCTCGATCAGCTCATCCATGGTAAAGAATTCCTTCTCACCGTACTTTTTCACATCCGGGCACCAGCCCAGCAGGGCGATAAAGTTGATGATGGCGTCCTTCACATAGCCCTGAGATAGCAGATCCTCAAAGCCGGGGTCGCCGTGGCGCTTGCTCAGCTTGCGGCTGGCGTCCTTCATGACGGGGCTCATGTGGATGTAAACCGGCGGCGTCCAGCCAAAGGCCTCGTAGAGCAGGTTGTACTTGGGCGTGGAGGAAAGATACTCCGTGCCGCGCATCACGTGGGTAATGCCCATCAGATGGTCGTCGATCACGTTGGCAAAGTTGTAGGTGGGCAGACCATCCTGCTTGATGAGCACGTTGTCATCCAGCGTGTCGCAGGGGGCTTCCACGTGGCCGTAGAGGGCGTCCTCAAAGCTGGCGGTGCCGGTGGTGGGCACGTTCTGGCGGATTACGAAGGGCTCGCCGCTGCGCATGCGCTCAAGCGCCTCCTCCCTGGGGATGGAAAGGCAGTGCTTGTCGTACTTCCACTGCTCGCCCCGGGCGGTGGCTGCGTCGCGGCGCTGCTGCAGCTCCTCTACGGAGCAAAAGCAGGGGTAGGCGGCTCCGCTTTCCACCAGCTGCATGGCATAGGGCAGATAGGTGTCGCGGCGCTGGCTCTGGATGTAGGGGCCGTAATCGCCGCCCACGTCGGGGCCTTCATCGTAATCCAGACCGGCCAGCTTCATGCTGTTGTAAATTTTATCCACCGCGCCCGGAACCTCGCGTTCCTGATCGGTGTCTTCAATGCGCAAAATGAATTTGCCGCCATTTTTTCTGGCAAACAGATACGTGTACAGAGCGGTACGCAATCCGCCCAGATGCAGATAGCCCGTGGGGCTGGGTGCGAATCGGGTGCGAACAGTCATGGGGAGCCTCCTTAGCAAATGCGTTGGAAATGGAGAAAGAGATACAAACCTATATTATACGCAGATTTGCCGCTTTTTCAAGTGCGGAAAGGAGGCCGGGAGAATTAACTGTGTGTGAAGAGATCTGTCACAGCTTTCCTCTCGGTAACGTTGACATCTTGGTAAATATTAGTATAATATGATAGGAGATAAACAATTCAACCCACAGATCCATTTAGCAGATCAGTTTATGAGAATATCTCCAACAAGAATAAAGAAAGGAAAGTATGATTTTGCTTATGCATTGATCATACAAAAGCGGACATGGAAAACAATCAGGTGCGTTCCTCACTGGTAGACGATGATCAGGTGATTGATTTAAAAGAGATCTTTCTGTATGTGTGCAGGAAGTGGCGCGTCTTGATCATTCTTGGATTGATTGGCATTGTTGTAGGCATTGTTGTAGGCATTGGCGTAGGAAGCCTTCAGTCACAGCCGAATGCCAAGAAGTTTGAACTTGAGGAGTTACATCTAAAAGAAATTGAGCAGTATGCGCGTTATCAGCAGCTTTATGAGGAACAAGCCGATTGGGAGAAGGAGTCTGTTCTCCTGAATATGGATCCCTACGCGACGTATACGGGAGAAATACGCTACTATCTACAGCTTAAGGAAACGGACAATGCAGTGGTGTTTCAGCTGTATAGTACGATTCTCAGCGTTAACGAGATATATGAGAATCTGATTGCGGCAAGCGGCATAGATTGTACGCTGCGTGCCATGCAGCAGCTGGTAAGTCTTGAGTATTCAGTGCTCAACCAACAGGAACGACTGGGGCTTTTTGGCAATCGAGTCCTGACGGTGCAGGTGAGGATTTCAGCGATTGCGCCAAGCTTGGCGGCGATCCAAGCCATGCTGGATTTGATAGACGCGCAGGTTCAGGAGACGAACCGGTATGTTGAAACAGGCTATGGAGCTATCTTGAGGGAACGGCTGGCAACGCCGTGCCAAAAGGATTCCTACAATTGGAGAATAGCCAATGAAAGAAAAAACTCAACAGATAAGTTGAGTGAGTATGGTACAAAGATCAGTACAATCGGCAAAGAGCTGACGGAAAATGACAAGAATTACTACGGGTATGTATATGATACGGAGAAAGAAAAAACGGAGAGCTTGACCTGGGTAAAATGGGCCCTGATCGTCGGCGTTGTATTTGGCATGTTAGGCGCAGGATGGTACGCTGTGATTTACCTGCTGGATGGGCACGTGAAAAACGAGGATGAATTGCTGGCTTATGGCCTGCATCCGTTTGCTGTTGTTAAGGGCAGCGAAGAAAGAAAGAAGCCGAACGCGCTGGACAGGCTGCTTATGCCAAAGTACCGCTATCAGTCGGATGACTATCTGGCGGAAGCGCTTGATGTTTTGGATGCAGAGAGCATTGTCATCTGCGGCGATCTTGGAGATGCTGATATCGCCAATCATGCCCAGAGCGTAGCAGAGGCAAGTCAAAAGCTGCATGTGGCGCCGCAGATGGTGGAAAGCGCCAAGACGCAGGCAAAGGCGAAGCAGGCGGATGGCGTAGTGCTCTTTGTGCACCTGTGGAAAACAAAGCGCGCTGATCTGGAGCAGGAGATCCGCATCTGCCAGAAGATTGGTGCCAGGGTGCTGGGTGTGGCCATCATCGGATAACCGAAAACAGAAAATGAAAGTAAATCCAATAACCGGACGATTTATCCACGGATGGGGAGCGGGTTGCAGTGTACAAAAGAGACACAAGCAGATGGATGAAGCATCTGGACTTCATTCTTGTCGATTCTATCAGCCTGCAGCTGGCCTGTGTGCTGGCGTATTTCCTGCGCTTTGACGGCAATGCCAACCCATATCAGGATGACATTTATGCCCGTCTGGCGCTGCTTCTGGCTGTGATTGATGTGATTGTCTGCATTGTGTTCAACACGATGCACAACGTACTCAAACGCAACAAAGGGCAGGAGCTTACGGCAACGCTTAAGCATGCGTTTCTGGTTTTTTGCGCGATGGTGATATGCCTGGTATCCACCAAAACCAGCTCGCTCTATTCAAGAATCGTTCTCTACGCAATTTTCATTTTGCATAGTACGCTTGGATACGCACTCAGACTTCTGTATAAGAAAGGGCTGCTCAAGCGGCTTTCCCGTGAAAGCGGAAGATCAATCATTGTTGTGGCCGACGAGGCGAACATTGGCGGTATATTAAAGAAGATCGCGGAAAATGCAAATGAAATGCTTCGCGTTACAGGCCTTGTGCTAACGAATCGGGATGCGCGGGGGGAAACGATCGACGGAACGGCTGTGGTGGAAAATCTCGATGCCGCGGCAGACTACATCTGCCGGGAATGGGTGGACGAGATATGGATCGGCGGAATGTATCAGGACGGTCGAATAGACAGGCTGATACGTGATTGCGAGGAAATGGGTGTCGTCGTTCATATGCAGCTTCCCGTTGAAAAGAGCGCAGCCAAAAAGAAATTTGTGGAGCAGCTGGCGGGTTATACGGTGCTTACCAGCAGCGTTAATTACGCTACGCCGTTGGAAGCGGTAATCAAGCGGGTCATGGATATTTTGGGCGGTCTTGTTGGGTGCGTTCTTGCGCTTGTTGTCATTGCAATTGTCGGGCCAAAGATCAAGCGGGCATCTCCGGGACCGATTATTTACACACAGGAGCGCGTGGGACAAAACGGCAAGCGCTTCAGGTTTTACAAAATCCGCAGTATGTATATGGATGCGGATGAGCGCAAGGCGAAGCTGATGAAGGAAAACCGTATTGCAGATGGGATGATGTTCAAGCTGGATTTCGATCCGCGGATCATTGGCAACGAAATTTTGCCGGACGGTACAAAAAAGACGGGCATTGGCGCATGGATCAGGGAAACAAGTCTGGATGAGTTTCCGCAGTTTTTCAATGTGCTCAAGGGCGAAATGAGCCTGGTAGGCACACGCCCGCCCACTGTGGATGAGTGGGAACACTACAAGCTGCATCACAGAATGCGTTTGGCGGTAAAGCCGGGCATCACGGGCATGTGGCAGGTAAGCGGCCGCAGCGAGATCACAAATTTTGAGGATGTCGTGAAGCTTGACAGGCAGTATATCTGCAACTGGAGCCTTTGGCTGGATGTAAAGATACTGTACAAAACGGTTATGACTGTGCTGAAGCGGAAGGGTGCCATGTGAGCAGGCAGCCGTTGGAAAAGCGGCTCATAAAAGGCTGAAATAGCTCCTTCCCGGACTTTGGCTTCGCTGGAGCTGCTCCCGGAGGTTTGTTTTTCTTCGCATGTTCTGCCGGGGGACACCCGAGGTGCCTTAAAAGATGGGCGCCCAACCGATATTCCTTTCTGCTGATTTTGGGTGTTCCCTGTTTCAAAGAATGTCCATGAGGGCATGCTTGCCCCTCCTATCCTGTGTTATGTTCTTCATGAAGGGTTCGGTTTCTTTCATGCGGTTTGGCCTTGCAACCCGGCTATACCACATGAGCCCGGCCCTTCATTTCTTTTTTATCCCTTAATGACGTGCTGCCTGTACGGCCCTGGGCAACGGTTTGACAGATGGCGCAAAAGCGGTTATGATATAAGTTGGTTTTATGTGCAATGCTGGAATGCACACAATCCGATCAGACATGTTTTCAGGAGGAAGCTGCTGATGAAGCTGTTAATTGCCCTTCCGTGCTATAACGAGGCGGAAAAAATCCAGGAGGTGCTGCGCTCCATTCCGCGAAGCTATGAGGGCGTTGATTTTGTGCGCCTGCTGGTAGTGGATGATGGCAGCAGGGACGATACCACCCGCCTGGCGCACGAGGCCGGAGCCACGGTGATCCGGCACAAGCAAAACAAGGGACTGGGCTGCGCGTTTCGCAGCGCGGTGGATTTTGCCATCGAGCACGGCTACGACATCATGGTGAATATGGATGGCGACGGCCAGTTTGACAGCAACGATATTGCCCGCCTGATTCGCCCCATTCTGGAGCAGAAAGCGGATTTTGTAACGGCGTCGCGCTTCCTCAATCAAAAGAAAATCGAGCATATGCCGCCCATCAAACGGTGGGGCAACGCGCGCATGAACCAGCTGGTAAGCGCGCTTTGCGGACAGCGGTTTTCCGATGTCAGCTGCGGTTTTCGGGCCTACAGCCGCGAAACGCTGCTGAAGATCAATTTTCACGGCCGCTTTACCTATACGCAGGAAAGCTTTATCAGCTTTCATTTTGAGAATCTTGCCATGTGCGAGGTGCCCATTGACGTTACCTATTTTCCGGAGCGCAAAAGCCGCATTGCGGGCAGCATTACCCGGTATCTCAAAAAAACATCCGGGATTATTGTAGGGCTGATGCGCGACTATTATCCGATGAAGTTTTTCGGCACCATTGGCGGCGTGTTTCTGATTCCGGCCATCATTTTCGGGTTGATGTTTCTGATTCATTATCTGCGCGTGGGCTATTTTAGCGGCTATCTTTTTGCGGGCCTGATCTGCGCGTTCTGTACGCTGGTCAGCGTGCTGATGTTTTCCTTTGGCGTTGCAATGGAGAGCATGGTGCGCATCAACCGCAATGAAAACCGCATCCTCTACCAGGTGCGTAAAAACGCGCCCATCACACCCGATTCCGAAGGGGAGGTTTTGTACAGATGAAAGCCATGCTCTCGATTGATCACCCCGCATGGGCGCACCAGTTTCACAACATTGTCAGCCTGCTGAACCAGCGGGGCGATGAGGTGCTCACCCTGTGCGTGGACAAGGACGGTGACCGAAAGCTTTTGGAAAAATTCGGCATCCCCTATGTGCTCAGCGCCCGCTCCACCGGCAAAAATGTGATCGAGAAGGGATTTCTGTTCCTCGGCCTGTGCATAGAGCACACCTACCGCGCGCTCAGGTTCCGGCCGGATATCCTCATCGGCCGCGCCTCGCCCATGATGGCGGTGGCTTCATGGATCAGCCGCAAGCCCCATCTGATTTATGAGGATACCGAGGTCAGCCGTTTCAGCCTGCGTATCTGCAAAAGGCTGAGCACCAAAATCATCACCCCCCGTACCTTCCTGACCGATCTTGGCAAATGCCAGGAGCGCCTGGATACTTATAAGGAGCTTTTCTACCTGCATCCCTCCGTGTTTACGCCCGACCGGCAAAAGCTGCGCGACGTGGGCTTTAACCCGGATGAGGCATATGTGCTGGTGCGCTTTGTGGCGTGGAATGCCAGCCACGATATTGGCAAAAAGGGACTGGATGACGCGGGCAAGATTGCGCTGGTTCACAAGCTGGAAAAATACGGCCGCGTGTATGTGAGCGCGGAGGGCGCCGTTCCCGAGGAGCTGAAGCCCTATCTGCTGCAAACGCCCTATGAGCTGGTGCACCATGTGCTGGCCTTTGCCAGGCTCGTGTATTCCGAAGGCGCAACCATGGCCAGCGAGGCGGCGGTGCTGGGTACGCATGCGCTGTATGTCAACACCATCGTATCCGGCTCCACCCGCGAGCAGGCGGAGCGCTACCAGCTGCTGTATAACTTTAACGAGGGTGAGGATCGCTACCAGAAGGCCGACGCCAAGGCCATCGAGCTGCTGGAAACGCCCAATCTGGTGGAGCTGGGGCATGAGAAGCAGCAGAAGCTGCTGGCCGAAAAGGTGGATATCAACCGCTATTATCTGGAAGAGATGGATCGTCTGGCAAAGGCCGGGAGGAAGGGCTGATGACGTGGCTTGATCTGGGCAACCGCTGGCGCAACCTGTATCTGCTCAGCTGCCTGTTGCAGATGGGCGCGCTGGGCTGCCTGTTTGCCCAAAGGGGCTGGTTTGTCAAAAAAAGCCGCGCGGCCTGCTTTTTGACCGGCGTGGCCACCACGCCGCTGATGCAGTATTTGTGGACGCTTGCTTTGGCACTGGTGTGGCCGTCGGCTCCGCGGATGGTATACATCGGCGCGCTGCCGGCGCTGAGCTGCCTGATCCTTCTGACGCTGATACTTGTTGATGCAAGAAGAATCAGAACGCTTCTTCCGCGTGGCGTGGCCTTTGCAAAACGCATCCTGCATTTTGACCGGCCGGCGCTGATGGTTTTGTGCTTTGCCATCTGTATCGTGCTGCTCATCGGCCCGGCATGCGTGCGCTTTATGAGCAGCATGGAAAGCATGAGCGGCGGCGACGCGGGCGAGTACATGTCGCTGGCGCTGGATTACTGCGAAAACCGCGATCTCTCCGTGCTGCTGGAAAAGGAAGAGCTGGTGGGGCATTACAGGGGGAATAGCCATTTTCCGTCGCTGGAGCTGTATTTCAGCTACGGGCTGTTTCACAGCAGCGGCCAGTACGGCTATCCCTTTGACAAGCCCGCCTTTACCGGCATGGGCATGCTCTTCTTTTACGCCATGGCGGCCTATGGGGCGCTGCTGCTGATTTTGTGCCGCGAAAAAAAGAGCTGCGTGCTGCTGGGCGTGGTACTGGTCAATCTGGTGCCGGACCTGTACTTCTCCGTTGCCACGGCCCCGCGGGATATCTGGCGCATTCTGGCTGTTCTGTGGGCTTCCGCCATTTTTTGCGGGCTTACGGAGGAGGGAAACTGGAAACAATATCTGGGCAAGCTGCTGCTGAGCTTTCTGGTATGCTTTACGGCCATGAGCGCGCATGTGGTGTGCTTTGTGGTGCTGCCCTTTGTGGTAACGGCATGGGTGCTGTGGCGCTTTCTGCATCATGGCATGGTGCGCTATGGCGGCGCGTGGAAGGCGCTGGCGCGCAGCGTGGGCATGGCCGTGGCGGGGGCAGCCGGTACACTGCTGGCCTTCAGCGGCAATCTCTGGTGCTTTTTCAAGTGGGGAGAGCTGTCGCCCTGGCGGCTGATGACCACCTTCACCCAGGCTCCGTGGTACGACCGGTACATGGAGATGGAGTACAAGCTGAATGAAACCACCACTCATCTCAGCTTCTGGAAGGCCCGGAATGCCATCCTGATGGATTATGCCACGCCCATTGGCACCTGGGGATTCTGGGCGGCGGTGATCGCCCTGGCGATGGTTGTTGCCTACCTTGTGTATGTGCGCGTGGGCATGACGCGCAAGGCCAAAGCCATGAAAAGGGAAATTGGAGATGCGCAGGGGGCCGGAGCCATCGGCGTTATCATCCACAACCGGCAGCCCGGTGCGGAAACCGCGTCGGCGCTGGGCTTTTGCGCGCTGCTGGTGCTGCTGACGCTGGCGCCCATGTCCGGCGTGCTGGACAGCCCGCTGTACAGCTTTTCCGGCACCTTTGTCAGCATGCCCCGCTATACGCTGCAATGGTTTTTGCTGGCCTGCGTCATGGTGTGCGCCGCGCTTTCGGCGCTGAGCGATGCGTGGCCGGTGCTGCTTGCCCGCTGCGGCCGCGTGGGCCGTGCGGCCTGGATCAGGCGGATTCCCGCCTGGCTGTGCGTGGCGGTATGCCTGCTTGGTATGGTCAGGGGACTGAGCCAGATTGGCTATACCAACACCTTCTACCGCTACAGCCGCGATGTGATGGAAAACGAGGACATCCTGCTGGACAACGGCTTTCTCAAGCGCTACGAGCTGCTGATGCGCGTGGCGCAGGAGGTGCCGCAGGAGCAGAAAATCCTGATTACACGGGACGGCTACCAGTATGCGCTTCGGGGACGCGGCTACGTGCTTACCTCCAATCCCATCGTGCCGCTGATGAACGAGCCCCTTGAAAACGTGGAAAACGCGCTTCGGGAAATGAATGTGGCGATGGTGGCCAGCGAGCCGCGCTTCTGGGACGAGCGCTACTACGCCCTGTCCGCCCTGAGCGAGTATCTCAACGCCCTGCCCGCCGAACAGATCCTTGAAACCGAAACCATGCGCCTGTATCTGGTGGATGCGGCGCTGGTGCCGGCGGCGCAGGCGATCTACGATCAGCTGAATCAAACCGAAGGAGGAACCCTATGAATTGTGCCGCGTGCGGCCGGCCGATGCCCCAGGGGGCAACGGTCTGCCCTGTGTGCCAGACCCCCGTGCAACAGATCGTGTATCAGCAGAGCTATGCGCAGTATCAGCAGGGCGGCTATCCAGGCGGATACCAGCAGCCCTATGTTTACGGCCAGCCGCCCGTGCGCAGGGAAAACGGCTTTCTGACCGCGCTGGCCGCGTTGCCCCGCGCATTTTGCCAATGCTTTACCCGCCCGGGCGAGGTGCTGCGCCAGATGGTGGAGCGCCGCGATGTGTACAGCGGCCCGGTGGTAACGGCGGTGGTTTTGCTGCTGGCATTTTTGGGCGGCATGGTGGTGATGCGCGGCTTTGTGGGCGTGCTGTTTCGCTGGGTAACGGCGCTTTCCGGCGTTAGCCTTGCCGGAACGGATGCCTCCATGAATCAGGGCATCCGGTATATCGCGGGCCGGGTGGCGCCCGCCGTGGGCGGCATTGAGGTGCTCTGCCAGCTCATCTGCATGCTGGTTCCGGCGGTGGTGTTTCTGGTGTACATCTGCGCCGTGTGCAAGGTGATGTTTTCCTGGGAGCTGGCGCTGGGCTTTGTGGCGGTTACCTCGCTGCCAACGGTGGCGATGGCGCTGCTTGCCATGGCGTCCTCGCTGCTCTCGCCGTGGATTTCGCTTATTTTTCTCGCCTGCGCAAACGTGATGGCCTATACGCAGGCCTGCGGCATGCTTTCGCTGATCACCGGGCGCGATGAGCAGACCCTGATGCGCGGCAAGCTGCTGTGCACGGGGATTTCGCTGGCGGTGTCGCTGGCGCTGTGCGGCGTGGCGGGAGGATTGCTCATGGGCGGCGTGGCGCGGCGCATTGTGGTGCTGTTTGCCAATGTGGGGTCGTTGATTTGATGAAGCTTTGCAAACGCTATGGACTTTGGCTGATGGCAGCAGCGTTGCTGCTTGCCTGCGCGGCGCTGCTGCTTGTACAAAGCCGTCCGGCGGCGGAGCAGCCGTCCGCCGCGCTGCTGGCCGCGGCGCAGGGGCTGGATGAAATGGTGATCGACGCAAGGCTGCATGTGGAAAACCGCAGCGTGTCCGTAACCCATACGCTAAAGCTGGTCAACCGCACCGGGCAGCCCCAGGACGCGGCGGTGCTTCGAACCTGGCCCAACGCCTTTCAGAATATGGATACCTCGCCCTGCGCGGCGGAGGATGCGCTGTTTGACCAGTATTACCCGGGTGGCTTTTCCAGCGGCGCGCTGGTGATGGCGCAGGCGCTGGTGAACGGCCAATCCGTGCTTTACCGCTATACGGACGAAGCCAAAACAGTGCTCAGGGTGCCGGTGCCGGGCGGCTGGCCGGAAAACGGTACGGTGGAGCTGACGCTTTCCTATGTCATCCAGGTGCCGCAGATGGCCTACCGCTTTGGCGTGTGGGATGAGATCTGGGCGCTGGGCAACGCCTTTGCCATTCCCGCCGTTTGGGAAAACGGAGCCTTTCGCACGGATGCGTACGCCTCCGTGGGCGATCCCTTTGTAAGCGATTGCGCCAACTATACCGTTACGGTTACGGTGCCCAAAGGCTATGTCTGCGCGGGCAGCGCAAGCCCCGTGGTCCATACGGCAGACGGGCAGAGCGTGTATGCGTTTTACGCTCCTGCCGCGCGCGATTTTTCGCTGGTTATCAGCAGGCGCTTCGAAACGGCGCAGGGCATGCAGGATGGCGTGCTGGTTACGGCCTGCGCGGCCACCGCGTCGCAGGCGCGCAGGCTGCTGCGCTGCGGTCAAAAAGCCCTTGCGGCGTATAACGAGGCGTTTGGGGAGTACCCCTATCCGTCCTACACGCTTTCGCAGGTGTCCTTTGCGCACGGAGGGATGGAATATCCGGGCCTTGTCATGATCGCCACCAGCCTGCTTGCCCAAAGCGGACGCGAGCTGGAATACGCCGTGGCGCACGAAACGGCGCACCAGTGGTGGTACGCCGTGGTGGGCTCGGACGGGTGGAACCAGCCCTGGCAGGATGAGGCGCTGTGCGAGTTCAGCCTGCTGAAATATGTCCAGAAATACTACGGCCTGTCCGAGCGGG
Source organism: Clostridia bacterium (assembly GCA_016297535.1). Lineage (GTDB taxonomy): Bacteria > Bacillota > Clostridia > Christensenellales > Aristaeellaceae > Limiplasma. The sequence goes on from JAEDGL010000005.1 coordinate 22,700, forward strand.
AGGATCTGGAGCGCAGCCGCATGGAAAGCTCGCTGCGGGTGACGGTGCCGCGGGGGGTAACGCCGGGCACGCCGCTGGATTATTTTTCCTCCCTGAGCGAGTACCGGCTGGTGGTGTACGACCGGGGCGCGGCCTGCCTGTGCGCGCTGGACCGCACCGTGCCGCTGGATGCGTTTTTGCGCGATTACTACCAAAGCTACGCCTTCCGCCGCGCCACGCGGGAGGATTTTGAAGAGCAGCTGTTTCGCAGCACGGGCGAGGATCTGACCCCGCTTTTGCGCGATTATCTGGATACAAGCATTCTGAATTAACCCTACAGCCATACGAAAGGAAGAAACCAGCATGAGTAACGCGAGCCGTACAGCCGTGGTGATTCCCGCCTACAAGCCGGACGACCGTTTGCCGCCCTACGTGGCCGCCCTGAAGGAGGCGGGCGTGGGGAAAATTGTGATTGTGGACGACGGCAGCGGAAAGGACTTTCAGCCGCTGTTTCAAAGCATTGCGCAGGATGATACGGTGCACATCCTTTCCTACGAGCCCAACGCGGGCAAGGGCGTGGCGCTCAAGCGCGGCATGGCCTATCTGCAGCAGAACTGTCCCGATCAGGCGTTTGTGGTAACCGCCGACAGCGACGGCCAGCATACCGTAAAGGATGTGCTGCGCATGGCGGAGGCGCTGGCGGAAAACAACGGCGGCGTGCTGCTGGGCAGCCGCGATTTCAACCAGCCGGATGTGCCCTTCAAAAGCCGCAACGGCAACAAAATCACCTCCACCGTATTCAGGCTGCTCTACGGCGTGTGGGTATCCGATACGCAAACCGGCCTGCGCGGCTTTGCGCGCGAGCTGCTGCCCATGATGATCGCCGTGCGGGGCGACCGCTACGAGTACGAGATGAACGTGCTCATCGAGTGCGCCCACCGCAAAATCGCCATGCGCGCCCTGCCCATCCAGACCGTGTATGAAAACAACAACGAGGGCAGCCATTTCCGCGCCGTGCGGGACAGCGCGCGCATCTACGGCGTTATTCTGGGGGGCTTTTTCCGCTTTATCGGCGCGTCGCTGGCCAGCTTTCTGGTGGATTATGCGCTGTACCTGCTCCTGAACAACCTGCTCAAGGCAGCCCATCCCGCGATGGCGCAGCAGGTGAGATTTCTGTTTTTGCACTTTGTGCCGCACATCGCCATCGCCACGGTGGGGGCGCGCGTACTTTCCGGCATTTTCAATTTTGCGGTCAACCGCCGGCTGGTGTTCCACGACAACGCTTCTGTGGGGCGCAGCTTCCCGCGCTATCTGGTCATCTTCTTCCTGGTGATGATCCTTTCCGCGGCTCTTACCAGCAGCCTGCACATGTGGTTTGGCTGGAGCGATAACCTTGTAAAGATTCCGGTGGATATCGTGCTGTTCTTCCTGAGCTACACGCTGCAGCAGCGCTGGGTTTTCCGCGGATGAAAAAAGCCCCGCGGCCGTTTGCACAGGCAGACGGCCGTGAGGCGGACGTGCGGGTTTACCCCTCCCGCAGCGCCTTGGGCACGCATTCGGCGCTGGGGTGATCGCAGCCGGCGCAGTTGCCGCCGCAATGGCTCAGCTGCACGTTTTCGCCGCGGATGGACATTTGCGTCAGGCCGTTTTGACGGCCACCGGCGGCAAAGCCGTAGCGGGCAAAGAAGGCTTCGGTTTGGGCATCGCATTCCAGGCGGATGATTTCCGCGCTGTGGGTGAGCGCCTTGAACAGCGTCAGGCGCACCAGCAGATCGCCAAAGCCGCGGCCGCGCCTGTCGGGCAGCACGCCCAGGTCACCGATGACAAACGCACCGTCCTGCCACCACAGGCGGGCGGCGGCCACGGGCACGCCGCCGTCAAACACCACCACCTGCTGCGCAATCGCGTCGGTAGCATCCTGGCCGCGGCCAAATACGCTTTGCCTAAGGCTCAGGGGCAGCGCAAGATCGCTGCCGCAGGGGAACCATCTGCCCTGTACCATCAAAAATAACCTCCCGAAAGGATGAATAGGATCATGGAACATGAAAAAATCGAACGGATCAACGAGCTGGCCCGGCTGGCCAAGGAGCGCCAGCTGACCCATGAGGAGCTTGTGGAGCGCGCCGCCTTGCGCAAGGAATACCTGGACGGCTTTCGCGAGAACATGCGCCAGGTGCTGGAGGGCGTGCGCCTGCAGCGCCCCGACGGAACGCTGGAGCCCCTTCAAAAGAAACAGGACAAGCATTAACAGCCTGCCCAACATATCCATCGTACCACAAAGTTCACCAAAAATCAACCAGAATATTTTTGCAAAACCACTTGTTTTAGGGGTTGACTTCGGTTATAATAAAGCCAGGCCAAGAGGATCAGACGCAACGAAAACAAGCTTCCCATCGCGCGCGGGAATGCCCGCCGCAGGCTGTGATGACACGGCGGTGAAAGCGAAACACGCTGGGCAGCGTGCGGTGCTTCCGGTGGAGGATTTTTTCTTCCTCAAGGCTTACCGGAGAACGCCAAAGGGCGTGGGAAAACAAAGCTGAGAAAGAGAGGCGATTCCGTTGTACTGCGACGAACAGAACCTGGGCGGCAACGCCGCCGAAGAAGAAGTCCAGGATCTCATCGAGGGTGTCGATGAGGATGGCAACACTGTCTTGCTGGAGGTTGTTCGCTACTTCTTTTACAACGGTGAAGAATACGTTGTCCTGGGCGACGCCCATACAGGCGAGGACGAAGGCGAAGACAGCGACGAGGAAGAAGCCGTCAATATCTATATCATGAAGGTTGTGGAAAAGGAAGAGGACGGCGAAGAACTGGAAGAATTCCTCGCAGTGGAAGACGAAGACCTGCTCGAAAAGCTCATTGAAGTGGTTCAGGCTGATTTTGAAGCCGACGAGGCATTTGATGACGAGTAAGCGGCACACAGGCGATAGGGCCGCCGCACCAGCTTTTTTCCAAACGAATGGACTTTCCGCGAGTACGATCGGACGATCGTTGTAGATAAAAAACGTAGGTTTTCCATTCGGGCAGGCAAGGCAAAAATGAATAACCAAAATGATCTGGCCGGCAGGTTCGGCCAGATCATTCTTTTTGTTTCTTTTGGCAGCTTGCTACATGCAGTCCTTTTATTGCTTCTTGCAGGTTCTTGTTCGATGGCGCAAATTTGGGTACGATAACCGTAAACCAGGGCACAACGCTTGAAGCAGGGGTGGATTGCAACAGCATGGATTATGTAGATCTTGGAAAGCGCGTTCGCGCGCGCCGTACAGCCCTGAACTGGACGCAGGAGCACCTTGCGCAGGAGATTGGCGTAAGCACCTCGTTTATCGGTCACATTGAGCGTGGCTCGCGAAAGGCCAGCATCGATACCCTGGTGATGCTGGCAAACGCCATGCAGATCAGCACCGACGAGCTGCTGGGCGGCAGCCTCAGCATGCCAAACGATCTGGTTATGCCCGTGAAAAACCTGACCAAGGGCCAGAAGCAGGCCATGATGCAAATTCTGACCACAGCGCAGGAGCAGGTGCTGCAATGGAATACGCCGGATGAGTAATCAGCCCAGCATTTCCCGCACCACATCGCGCATGGAGTACAGCCCCGCAGGCCTGTCCATCAGGTAGCGCGCGGCCCGGAGAGCGCCCTGCGCAAACAGCGCGCGGTTCTCCGCACGGTGGGTTAAAATCAGCTCTTCGCCATTTCCATAAAAACCCACTTCGTGCTCGCCGGTCACGGTACCCCCGCGCACGGCATGAATGCCAATCTCTCCGCAGGTACGCTTTTCGGCGCGGCCATAGCGGCCAAATACAGGCTCTGTTTCAGGGCCTTTTTCTTTTTTGGCGGCTTCGTAAAGCATCAGCGCCGTTCCGCTGGGGCTGTCGGCCTTCATGCGGTGGTGCTTTTCCACAATCTCGATGTCGTAGCCCTCCAGCGTGCGCGCGGCCATGGCGACCAGCTCCTGCAGCACGTTTACGCCAAGGCTCATGTTGGCCGAGCGCAGCACGGCAATGTGGTGGGCGGCTTCCTCAATGCGGCGGATCTCCACATCGGTATAGCCTGTGGCGCACAGCACCACAGGCATTTTGCGTTCCTGGGCCAGCTTCAAAAGCTCCGGCAGCGCATCCGGCCGGGAAAAATCCACAATCACATCGGCGTTTCCTTCAAACTGCTCGTAGCCCGTCAGCACGGGGCATTCACAGGGCTGGCCGCTGTAGGCCACATCCACGCCGCAAATGATTTGCGCCCCCGCGCTCCCGGCAGCCAGCCGCACCTCGCGGCCCATGCGGCCCAGCGCGCCGCCCAGAAGAATGTTCATCATCCGTCACCTCAGCAGTAGGTTTTCACGCCTTCCAGCGCGGCGTCCATCAGGGCGCGGGTGCTCTGGCCTGCGGGAATCAGCGGCAGGCGCAGCTCGTTTGCGCACAGGCCCAGCCGCTCCATGGCGTATTTGCAGGGAATGGGGCTTACCTCGGTAAACAGCGCGCGCACCAGGGGCAGGGCATCCAGCTGCAGCTGGCGGCTGCGCGCCTGCTCGCCTGCAAACCAGGCGCTTACCATATCGCTCATCATGCGGGGCTTCAGGTTGCTCAGCACGCTGATAACCCCCTCAAAGCCCAGCGCCAGCATGGGGTAAACCATGTCGTCGTTGCCGCAGTAGAAGGCAAGCCGCCCGTTGGCGGCGCGCATCTTCTGCATAACGCCGGGCAGGTCATAGCTGCTTTCCTTGAGGGCGATGAAGCGCTCGCATTGCGCAAGCCGTTCAAGGGTCTGGGCGCTGATGTCCAGATTGGTGCGGCTGGGCACATTGTAGAGGATGATGGGCAGCTCGGTGTTTTCGGCAATGTGCATGAAATGCGCGTACAGGCCATCCTGCGTGGTTTTGTTGTAATAGGGCGTTACCACCAGCTGGGCGGCGCAGCCCAGATCGCGGTAGCGGCGCTCGTTTTCGACAACGGCCCGGGTGTTGTTGCTGCCGGTGCCGCAGATCACCGGTATGCGGCCGTCAACGGCCTTTACGGTTTCGCGAATCACCAGCTCGCGCTCATCGGCGGTGAGGGTGGCGGGCTCGCCGGTGGTGCCGCAGCTGATGATGGCGGCGGTTCCGCCCTCCAGCTGCTGCTCAATCAGGCGGCGCAGGGCGGAAACATCCACCCTGCCGTTTGCAAAGGGTGTGATCAGCGCGGTTGCGCTGCCACGAAACAAGGGCTGATTCATGGAACAACCTCCCGAAATTAGGCTTCCTTTTGAGGGATGTATCCCATTTTGCACAGGTATTCCGCGCTCAGCACGCCGCCGCCGGCAGCGCCGCGCAGGGTGTTGTGGCTGAGGCAGACGAATTTGTAGCTCAGCACGGGATCCTTGCGCAGGCGGCCGATGGAGATGGCCATGCCGCCCTCCAGATCGCGGTCGAGCCGGGTTTGGGGACGGGCGGGATCCTCAAAGTAGTGCAGGAACTTTTTGGGCGCGGAGGGCAGATCCAGGCCGTGGGTCGCCCCCTTGAAGCGGTCCCACTTGATCAGAATATCATCGATGCTGGGCGCCTGGCTGAACTTGACGCTGACCGCCGCCATGTGTCCGTCGGACACGGGCACGCGCAGGCACTGAGCGCTGATGCGGGGGCCGGCGGCGTTTACGATGGCGTCGCCCTCGATGTGGCCGTAGATTTTGAGGGGCTCCTGCTCGCTCTTTTCATCCTCGCCGCTGATGTAGGGGATCACGTTGTCGGTCATCTCCGGCCAGGTTTCAAAGGTTTTGCCCGCGCCGCTGATGGCCTGATAGGTGCAGGCGATCACCTTTTCCACGCCGTAGCCCATCAGGGGCCACAGGGCGGGCACGTAGCTCTGGATGGAGCAGTTGGGCTTGACGGCGATAAAGCCTACCCGGGTGCCCAGGCGCTTGCGCTGGGCCTGGATAATGCCGGCGTGGTCGCCGTTGATTTCGGGAATCAGCATGGGCACGTCGGGGGTGAGGCGGTTGGCGCTGTTGTTGCTGATGACCGGCACCTCGGCCCGGGCATAGCGTTCCTCCAGCGCGCGGATTTCATCCTTTTTCATGTCCACGGCGCAGAAGACAAAGTCCACCTTTTCGGCCACGGCCTCCACGTTGGCGGCGTCCATCACAATCAGATCCGCCATGGCTTTGGGCACGGGGCGGTCCCTGAACGCCCAGCGGCCTTCCACGGCCTGGGCATAGGTCTTGCCGGCGCTGCGGGCGCTGGCGGCTACACAGGTAACGTGGAACCAGGGATGATTTTCGAGCAAAAGGGCAAAGCGCTGGCCAACCATGCCGGTGGCGCCGATAATACCTACGCGATAATTCATGATGGATTCCTCCGTTGATTTGCTTCTGGCTTTCGCCGGTCAGACGCCCGTATATCCTATGCTTGCAGGCGGCGCCTGTGATTGTTGATCATACCATGCGCTCCGGCCGTCTGTCAACCGCCGAAACGGCGCGGCCGTTATTTGTCCGGGTACTGCGCCCTTGCGCCGCCAATGTAGGGCAGGCGGGAATAGGCCATCACCACATGCGCGGCGCCCACTTTGGTTTCGCCCTCGCCCATGCGCAGGGGCACGGCCACGGGGCGCAGGTGCATACCCACCAGCGTATCGCCCACGTCGATGGCGGCGTCGGCCTGGATGGATACGGCCACGGCGGGCTGATCAAAGCGCTGGTAGGCCGCCGCGCCCACGCTGCCGCCGGCCTTGGGCACGGGCATCACGTTTACCTGGGTCAGGCGAAGCTGATCAAGGGTGGCCTGCTCCATGACCAGCGCGCGGTTAAGGTGCTCGCAGCATTGAAACACCGGCTGCAGCTGCAGCGCGCGGCAGGTTTCGATCATGGTTTTGGCCAGCGCATCGCCAAGCTCTGGCACGCTGTTGTGGCCGATATGGCCGCCGGCCACCTCGCTGGTGGAGCAGCCCAGCACCACCACCGCGCCGGGGCGCAGCCGGGCAGCCTTTTGGAGATAGATGAGACAATCGGAAAGCTGTTGGGTGATTTGTTCGTACATGGTAACGCTCCTTCAGTCCGCGGCGTGCACAAAGGCGTATGCGCCAATGCCCACCGCGATGGACAGGTTGAGAGAATCAATTTCGTTGCTGTGGGGAATGCGCACGGCCTGCCCCAGCTGGGCAAACTCCGGCGGCAGACCGCTGCCCTCGTTGCCAAACACCAGCGCGTAGGGCCGCTGCACCTGCGCTACGGCCTGCTCCAGCACAACGGCTCCGTCCAGCATGAACGGATACAGCGCGTGGGCGGGATGCTCCATGCGGTAGAGGCTGAAATCCTCGTAGTATTTCACGCGCAGGCTGAACACCGCGCCCATGGTGGCGCGCACCACCCGGGGATCAAACACATCCGCCGCGGGGCGGATGACGGCGATATCCCGGATGCCCAGCCCAAGCAGGGTGCGCTGGATGGTACCCAGATTGCCCTCGTCCATGGGGTGGTGCAGCACCACATGCGGCGCGGCCGGCGCAAGCTCGCTCTGCCATTTTTCAAACACCACGGCGGCAAAGCAGTTCTGCTTGCCGCTGATGCGGGCAAGCGCCTTGTCGGCTACCTCCTCGCGCACATGATGCCTGCGGCAGAGCTCGCGCAGCTTGTCCACGCCCTCGCCCTGCGCCTTTTCGCTTAGCAGCAGGCGCTGGGCGCGCTGGGGGCAGTTTTGCATCAGCTGCAGGGAGGGAAACACGCCCGGCGCGTAGCTGTAGGGCAGGGCGGCCGAATAGGGTTTAAGAGGCGGCATGGGGATCCCTCCGTTCATTTGTCCAGTTTGCGGGCTTCGTATTCGCTTTTGAGCAGGCTGTAGCACATCAGATCGCACGCGGTGCCGTCCGGAAGGCCGTGGGCGCAGCGCAGCAGGCCCTCGCAGGCAAAGCCCAGCTTTTTGATGACATGCCGGCTTTTGGCATTAAAGGGGAAATGGCTGACCGAGAGCACCTCGCAGCCGCGCTCCTCAAAGGCGTAGCGGATGATCTCGCGGCAGGCCTCGGTGGCGTAGCCCTGTCCCCACGATGCCTCGCCCAGGGTGTAGCCCAGCTTGAGGGCGTTTACCCTGCTGCGCGCGCCGTCCGCCTGCAGGCTGATCAGGCCGATCACATGCCCGGTGCGCTTTTCCACAATGGCCCACACCCAATGGGCGTTCATCAGATCGCGCACCATGCGGCGGCTGTCCTCCAGCGTTTGATGGCGCGCAAACCCGGCCATGCGCGCCACGTTCTCGCTTTGGCCAATGGCGTATACATCCACCGCGTCGTTGGCGTCAAAGGCGCGCAGCACCAGCCGCTGCGTGTGCAAAACAGGCAGGGTGGGGGACGCCTCCTTTTTGCGGCGGTTAAACAGGATCACGCATCATCGCCTCCGTCGGCGCCGGATTCATCATCGGCGTCCTCCTCCGGCTGGCCGAAGCCTGCGGCGCGGATATCGCTGTCGCTGATGCCCGCCTGCTTCATGCGGCGGCGCATGGTGGCAAACAGCGAATCCAGCCCGTTATCGTGGCTGAGGGTGTAATAGAACGCCGCGCAGGAGGCGTTGACATAGGTGCTAAGCGCCAGCGACATAAACTGCGAGGCCACCAGCGTAGCCACCGTGCCCACCAGGCTGATCAGCAGCATCTGCACGATGGAAATCAGCAGGCTCCAGCCCACAAAACTGATCAGCAGCATGAAGTAGCTGGGCTTGCGGCCTTTTTCCTTCATGACCTCCTTGCTGCGGCGCAGCGCCTCGCCCGCGGAAAGGGAGGGATCCTCGGCCAGGTAGTACGCGGCCATGCTGTAGCGCAGCGCGGCGATGATGCCGGGCACCACCAGCAGCAGGCTCCACAGAAAGATCTGCGCATACATGCGCACATGCAGCCACAGCGCCTTGGGCAGAATGCGCAGGCGGCCAAAAAGCCCCTGCCGCACGCCGATATCCTCATGATCCACCAGACGGATGAAATAGTAATTGCAGCCCAGCACAAGCGCGGGGGTTACCACAAGCGCCAGCAGGTTGACGGCGATCAGCGCCGTCCACACCGTGTCGGGAATGCTGCGCAGGGCGGAAAAGAGCCGGTTGTACAGATCCAGCACCTGTTGGGTCTGCGTGCCGGTGGGCTCCGCGCCCAGGCGGCTGATCAGCACGGTCAGGCTATCCATCACAGACTGCACATCCTTGAACGATACGGATTGCAGCACCTGTGCAACGGTCAGCAGCACCCCGGAAAAAAAGCTGACCACCAGCGCCGTCTGCCAGTTGCCCTTGAGCATTTCGCGGGCCTTTTGCTTAAAGAGAAACGAACCCATCATCATCGCCGTATTCCTCCGTGTGTGCGGTTATTCAAACAGGGCGTCCACAAACGCCTGTGCGTCAAAGCTTTGCAAATCCTCAATGCCTTCGCCCACGCCCACGTACATCACCGGCACGCCCAGCTCCCGCACAATGGGAAAGACGATGCCGCCCTTGGCGGTGCCATCCAGCTTGGTCAGCACAATGCCGTTGATGGCCGCCGCCTCGCGGAAGGCCTTGGCCTGAACCAGGCCGTTCTGGCCGGTGGTGGCGTCCACCACCAGCAGGCAGCGCACGGTGGCCTCGGGGTATTCGCGGTCGATGACGCGGCGGATTTTCTCCATCTCGTCCATCAGGTTTTTCTTGTTGTGCAGGCGGCCGGCGGTATCCACGATGAGCAGATCGGCCTTGTTGGCCTTGGCGGACTGGATGCCGTCAAACACCACGCCGGCGGGATCGGCGCCCTCCTTGTGGCGCACGATGGGGCAGCGGGCGCGCTCCGCCCAGATTTGCAGCTGATCCGCCGCCGCGGCGCGGAAGGTATCCGCCGCGCAGAGGATGATGGTGCGCCCCAGTCCCTGAAAGCGCAGCGCCAGCTTGCCGATGGTGGTGGTTTTGCCCACGCCGTTTACGCCCACCACCAGGGTAACCATGGGCCAGGAGAGCACCATGCGGGGCACATCCACCATTTCAACCAGAATCTGCTTCAGGATCTTTTTGCCCTCGGCCGCATCCTTGATTTTTTTGGCGGCTACGCGCTCGCGCAGCTTTTCGATGGCCTCGGTGGCGCAGGCAGCGCCCATATCGCTCAGGATGAGGGCGTCGGTCAGATCATCGTAAAAATCGTCGTCGATGGGACGGCCGGACTCCACCGCGGCCTCCATGGCCACGGCCATGTGCTCGCGGCTTTTAAACAGGCCTTCCCGCAGGCGGTTGAACAGGCTTTTCTTTTCGGACATAGGGAATCCCTCCTTTGCTGAATGGCGGAAAGCGGTTGATTCGGAATCGGTAAGGAGACCGAAAACGGTATCGCAGAAAAAATCGCCGAAGGCTTTATTCGTAATCGGTAAGATTGACGCTGACCATGCTGCTTACGCCGCGTTCCTCCATGGCCACGCCAAAGAGCGTGTCGCAGCGCTCCATGGTGCCCTTGCGGTGCGTAACCACAATAAACTGCGTATCGGCGCTGAACTCCTTGAGATAATCGGCAAAATAGCTGATGTTGGCGTCGTCAAGCGCGGCCTCGATTTCGTCCAGAATGCAAAACGGGGTGGGCTTGAGCTTGAGCATGGCAAACAGCAGCGCGATGGCGGTCAGCGCGCGCTCGCCGCCGGAGAACAGGCTGAGCAGCTGGCGCTTTTTTCCCGGGGGCTGGACGATGATGTCAATGCCGCAGTTGAGCGGGTCGTTGGGATCGGACAGGCTGATTTCGCCGCGTCCGCCGCCAAAGAGGCGCACAAAGGTTTCGGCAAAATAGTCCTGCAGGGCGCTGAACTGGCCCACGAACACCGTTTCCATCTGCTCCAGCAGCTGGGCGATCAGGCTTTCCAGATCGGCCTTGGCCTTTTGCAGATCCTCCTTCTGGGCGTTGAGCTGGTGGTAGCGCTCGTACATCTGCGCGTATTCCTCAATGGCCCCCACGTTGACCGAGCCCATGGCACGGATGCGGTCGCGGATGCGCTGGGCGTCGCGATCGGCCTCGGCCTCGTTGAATTCGCCGGCCAGGTTGCAGCCGTGGCCGGACGGATCCGGCTGCTGCTCATACTGCGCAAGCGCCTCCTGCGCGCCGGCGTAGCTGAGTTCGTAGGTGTTCCACAGGCGGTCGTTCAGGCTGGACAGATCGGCGCGGATGCGGCCAAGCGCCATTTCCTGACGGTGCATGCGATCCGCCTCGTGCGCGTGAAGCTGCTGGGCGGCGTCGATTTCGGCCTGGATATCGCGCAGCTCCTTTTGCTGGGCGTCGCGGCGGATTTCCGTATCCGCCACATGGCGGCGGGCTTCCTCCACATGGTTTTCGCAGGCGGCAATGATGCTCTCGGCTGTTTGCTGCTGGCGGCGTGCGTCCTCCACATCCTGCTGCGCCTGCTCGCGCTTTTGGGCAAGCGCGCTCAGCTCCTCGCGGCAGCGTGCCTCATCGCCGCTCAGGCGCTCCTTGTCGCGGCGGATGCGATCCACATCGTGCCCGGCGTTTTGCAGGGTGAGCATGGCATCGGTCAGCGCCTCCTGCGCGCTTTCGCGGGCGCGGCGCGCTTTGTCCAGCTGCACGGAGAGCTGCTCGCTGCGGGCGTTCAGCTCGTCGGTGCCGGTTTCCTCCTGGCTGGATTGGGCGTTGATGCGTTCCAGCTCCTGCGCGATCTGCGCAAGGCTCTCATCCAGCTGATTGACGGCCATGCGGTACTGCTCCACGCGCTGGGCGTGCGCGTCCAGATCGGCCTGCGCGGTTTTCAGGCGCTCCGTATCGCGCACCACGGCAATTTCCTGCTGGTGCAGCTCGTTTTGCGCCTCCTCGCGGCGTTCCTTTTCTCCTGCGCGCTCGGCCTCCATGCGGGCGATCTCCGCCTGCGCCTGCTGCGCGCGGGCGTTGATTTCATCCAGCTGTCCGGCCAGCTCCTTCATCTCGCGCTCGCGCCCCAGCAGGTTTTGCGCCTTCTGCTGAATGCTGCCGCCGGTCATGGAGCCGCCGGAGTGCATCACATCGCCCTGCAATGTGACCAGGCGGAACGCATGCCCGCCTGCACGCATGATGGCGATGCCGCTGTCCAGATCCTGCGCCACCACGGTGCGGCCAAGCAGGTTTTCGATCACATCCCTGTAGATGGGGTCGTAGGAGCAAAGCTCGCTGGCCACGCCGATGCAGCCCTTCATGTGCAGTACCTCGCGCTCGCGGGGGGTGAGCGTGCGGCCCTTGATGGTGTTCAGGGGCAAAAAGGTGGCGCGGCCCAGACGGTTTTTGCGCAGGTAATCGATCAGGATTTTGGCGTCCTGCTCGGTTTGGGTAACAATGTTCTGCATGCCCGCGCCCAGCGCCATGTCCATGGCGGTTTCGTATTCGCGGGGCACGGACAGAAGCATGGCCACCACGTCGTGCACGCCCTTGAGCTGGGCGCGCTTGGCGTAGGTAAGCGCGTTTTTGACGGAATACTGGTAGCCCTCGTAGCCGTCCTGCAGCTCCCGGAGGGTGTGCAGGCGGGTATCCAGCGCGCGGGCGGACTGCAGATCCTCCTGCAGCTGCTTCTGGCGGGCAAGGATGTCCTGCAAAAGCTGCTTTGTGCGCTGCTCAAAGCTTTCCGCGTCCTCACGCAGTTGGTTGAGCTGCTCCTGATCGGCCTCCAGGGCGCTCTGCGCGTCGCTCAGCAGGGCGCTGAGCGCTTCCTCGCGCTCGTTTTCCTGATCCAGCTGGCGCAGGATTTCCTCGCGGCGCAGGGTCATCTGCTGCTGCATGGCGCTTTGACGCGCCTGGGAGGCGCGCACGTTTTGCATGCGGTTCATGCGGTCCATGATGGTGGCCTTGTGCGCGGTCAGCTCATCCTCCAGCTGCTGCGCGCTTTCGGTGGCCCGGGTGTGCGCGGCGCGGCGCTGCTCCAGCGCATCGCGCGCCAGTGCCAGCAGCTCCTCGGCCTCGCTGAGGCCGCCGTCGGACTGGGTCATGGTGGCCTCGATCAGGCGCAGGCGCGCGCGAAGGCTTTCGGCTTCGCTGTCCAGCCGGTCCATGGCATCGCCGCCGTTGTTGATGCGGTTGCGGATTTCACTGAGGGATTCGCGGGCGGCGTGCAGCGCATCGCTCTGGCGAAGCAGCGCGTCGTGCGCCTGGCTCAGCGCCTGCTGAATCTGCTCCTGCCGGATTTCGGCCTGGGTGCGGCGTTCGGTGGCCAGGGACAACGTCTGCTCGGCCTCGCGCACCGCGTCGCTCACCTGCAAAAAGGCCTGCTCGGCGGCGTTTTCCTTTTCGTGCAGGCGGTCGTAGCGCAGCAGATACAGCCGCACATCCAGCTCGCGCAGGGTTTCGGTCAGGCTGAGGTATTCCCTGGCCACATCCGATTGCTTTTTGAGCGGCGTCAGATGGCTTTCCAGCTCGTCCAGCACATCCAGCACGCGCACCAGGTTTTCATCGGCGCGCTTCAGGCGGCCCTCGGCCTCCTCCTTGCGGGCGCGGAAGCGGCTGATGCCCGCGGCTTCCTCAAACACCACGCGGCGGTCCTCGCTGCGCTGGCTCAGGATTTCATCAATCCGGCCCTGGCCGATGATGGAGTAGCCCTCCTTGCCCACGCCGGTGTCGCGAAACAGATCCACAATATCGCGCAGGCGGCAGCTTGCACCGTTCATCAGGTATTCGCTGTCGCCGCTGCGGTAGACGCGGCGGGTGATGCTGACCTCGTCAAAGGCCACGTTGAGCTGATGATCGGTGTTGTCAAAGGTGAGGGTAACCTCGCAGTAGTTGAGCGCCTTGCGCTTTTCGGTGCCGTTAAAGATGACGTCGGCCATGCTCTGGCCGCGCAGCATTTTGGCGCTCTGCTCGCCCAGCACCCAGCGCACCGCATCGCCGATGTTGCTTTTGCCGCTGCCGTTGGGGCCTACAATGCCGGTCACGTTTTGCGGAAACACAATCTCCGTGCGCTTGGCGAAGGATTTGAAGCCGTATATCTCCAGTTTGGTTAAACGCATGTCGTAGCTCCTTTTGCGGGGGGTTCCGATTGGCCGGGCCTGTTCCGGTATTCCTGCAGCGCGGCCTTGGCCGCCGCCTGCTCCGCGGCCTTTTTGCTGTTGCCCACGCCGGTGGCCACGGGCCTGCCCATTACGCTTACCTGCGCGGTAAAGGTGCGGTTGTGGTCGGGGCCCTCCTGGGCGATGATGGCATAGCTGGGCAGATCCAGCCCGTGGGCCTGCGTGTATTCCTGCAGGGCGTTCTTGTCATCGTGCCCGCGCCAGGCGATCAGGCTTTCATCCTGGGCAAACAGCCGGCGAATCACATCGCGCGCGGCCTCGTATCCGCCGTCCACATAGATGGCGGCCAGCACGGCCTCCACGGCGTCGGCCAGAATGCTGGGCTTTTCACGGCCGCCGGTCTGCTCCTCGCCGTGGCCCATGATCAGGCAGGGGCCAAGGGAAAGCGTGCGGGCGATGACGCTGAGGGTGCGCTCGCACACAAGCGCCGCGCGGCGGGCGGTCAGCTCGCCCTCGTGCAGCTGGGGATACTTGTGGTAAAGCATGTCGCTGACGCAAAACTCCAGCACCGCGTCGCCCAGAAATTCCAGGCGCTGGTTATCCGGCAGCTTTGTGGAGGGATGCGTCAGCGCCAGGCGAAGATGGGCCTCGTTGTGAAAGGTGTAGCCCAGCGCCTTTTGCAGGTTTTGCATGGTGTTCCTCCTGTGATCAAAATACGGCTTACGCCCCCAGCGGATGTCCGCCGGGGGCGTACAGACGGACCGCGCCGCCTTACTGGTGGGAATCGATGTACTTGACAACGTCGCCCACGGTTTTGAGGTTGAGGATTACCTCGTCCTCCACCTCGATGCCAAACTGGGTTTCCAGCTCCAGAATCATTACCATCACGTTGGCGCTGTCGGCCTTCAGGTCTTCCACCAGGCGGGTTTCGGGGGTGATGCTTTCGGCGCTCACCTGCAGCTGCTCGGCAATCATGCCGCGAACCTTTTCAAAGGTCATGGTCTTCATCCTCCTATGAGTACAGAATCAAAAGGGAAAAAATCATTCAACGCAGATTGTGCGTGAACTTCGTTATTCGGCGGCGGGTTCGCCGTCGGGCAGCAGGGCTTCGATCTTGCCGACCACATCGCCCTCCACCATCTGCACGGCCTGACGGATGGCACAGGCCATGGCATGGCCCTTGCAGCTGCCGTGCGCCTTGACCACATTGCCGCGCACGCCCAGCAGGGGCGCACCGCCCACCTCGTTGTAATCCATCTTTTTCTTGACGCGGCGGAAGGCGGGCTTGGCCAGCAGGCCGCCGATTTTGGAGCGGAAGTCGCCGTAGATTTCCTGCTTGATGATGCCCAGCAGCGTGCCGGCAACGCCCTCCATAAACTTGAGGATAACGTTGCCCACAAAGCCGTCGCACACAATCACATCGGCCACGTCATAGGTGATATCGCGCGCTTCCACGTTGCCCACAAAGTTCAGGCGCTTGTCGGCGCTGAGCAGCTCATAGGTTTCCTTGGTCAGCGCACAGCCCTTTTCGGCCTCCGCGCCGTTGTTGACCAGGCCGATGCGCGGGTTCGTGACGCCGCGCATGCTTTCCATGTAGGCCTTGCCCATCATGGCAAACTGGTGCAGGTATTCGGGGCGGCAGTCCACGTTGGCGCCGCAGTCGATTAGCAGAAAGAAATCCTTGCCGTTGGGCAGCAGGGGCGCCAGCGCGGGGCGGTCGATGCCCTTGAGCCTGCCCAGGCGGAACATGCCGCCGGAGAGCACCGCGCCCGTGGAACCGGCGGATACAAACGCATCCACCGCGCCGTCGCGCAGCTTGAGCATGCCATCCACAATGGCGCTCTGCTTTTTTCTGCGCACGGCCATCACCGGCGCCTCGTTGTTGGTGATGATTTCGGGGCAGTCCGTCAGGGTAAGGCGGCTGCGCAGGGCCTGATCCGCCGTGCCAAAAACCTCATCCACCGTTTTGCGCACGGTTTCGATGGGGCCGGCCAGCTCGATTTGCAGCTGCGGGTACAGGCCCAGCGCCTCCCTGGCGCCCTGCACGGGTGCCAGGGGCGCGTTGTCGCCGCCCATTGCGTCCAGATAGATTTTCATAGGCAAGCCTCTTTCGTTAGTCGATCCTGATGCAGTACACGCCGCCGGCGTTGGCGCCCGTGGTGCCGATGACCAGCAGGTTGCCGTACACCGCGGGAGAAGCCTCCAGCACAAGGGTGGCCTCGGCGTTTTCGATGGGTGAAAGCTGCAGAGAGTCAAGAATGGCGCCGGTTCGGGCGTTCATCAGGTGCAGCTTGCCGTTTCCTTCGGCCTGTACGAGCCACGCATCGCCGTCTTTATTGTACACGGCCACGGGGCTGGAAATGCTGGGACCTTCCAGCGCGGTCTGCCAGACCACGTTGCCGCTGTTTTTGCTGAGGGCGATAACCTGCGCGGGCTCCTTGTCGTTGGATACAGTAAAGATGACCAGGTCGCGGATGCTCTCCTGACCCACCACGGGGCTGGCGTAGCAGCCGGTGTCCCTGTTCTTGCCAACATAGCTGACCTCGGGAATTTCGTAGGTCCATTCCACCTCGCCGGTAAGCGCGTCGATGCGGCGGATGGCGGCCCTTGCGCTCTTGGAGGTGCGGCTGGTAAGGGTGTTGCCGGTATAGAGCACAACCTTTTCGCCGTCCTCCACATCCAGCGCGGGGGTGGAATCCACATTGTCATCGGTATCCACCACCCACACGGGGGTCAGGGTGTTGACGTCCACGCACTGCAGCACGCCCGCCTGATCGGCGTAGTACACGTAGTTGTTGTACATGGCAACGCTTGCGTCGATGTTGGTGTTGGTCTTCTTCTGATCGCCCAGCAGGCTCTTGTAGCCCTGAATGGCGCCGGACAGGGCGATTTCGTTGATGGAATATTTGTAGCTTTCCTTCAGGGGGCCGAACTCTGCGGTGTAGAGCACGCCGTTCATGCCGCCAACGATCATGGTGCCGGTGGCGCTGTCAAACAGGGCGGAGCCGGTAAAGCCGGAGTAGTTGCTGTTTTTGTCCTTGCCGTCGCCGGCGATCATGGTTTCCTTTTTGTTGGTGATGAGGTTGAGAATGTGATAGCCGTTTTTCACGGTCTTGTTGGCCAGCTTGGCATTGTACTGGCCAACGCCAAGGATGGGCGTGCCGTTGGTGGCCACGCTGAGGCCGCCGCGGCTGGGCGCGCCGATGTCGATGGCGTCGCGGGTTTCCTCGCCGGTGAGCAGATTGAAGAAATGCACCTTGCCATCCTGGCCGGCGATAATGGCTTCCTTGAGGGCGGTTACTTCCTTGGCCGAATCATACAGCCCCATGTTTTTGCGCAGCTCCGTGGGCCACTTGACGATCACGGGCTGTCCGGGCGCGGCCACGCCGTATACGGTGGTCTCGGACACGCGCATGCCGCCGATGGGCTGGCTCCAGAGCACGCTGAGCTTCTGGTTTTCCACCTCAACGGTGCCGTAGGCGGCGTTCTGGCGCAGCGGACCGCTGCGGAAGGTGAGCACGCCCGCCTGGCGCCAGCCTGCATAGTCGCTGCCGCCCACGGTGGTGGAGAAGGCGTTGAGCAGGTTGATGGCGCGGGAGCGGTTATAGTTGGTAATGGTTTTGGTGCCGTTGTACACGGTTGCCTTCAGCTTTTGCCCCTCGGGCGCGGCGTCATCGGCGGCCTGAGCGCTCAGGTTGGGCAGGGGAGAGGTGGTGGGCACGGGGGTAGGCGTGGGCGTAGGTGTGGGGGTGGGCGTAGGTGTAGGTGTAGGAGAGGGCGTGGGCGTAGGCGTGGGGGTGGGAGAGGGCGTGGGCGTAGGCGTGGGCGTGGGGGTGGCCGTGGGCGGCACGGTGGGCGTTGCGATCACGGCCGCAGGCTCGTTGCCCAGCTGCGCGGCCACGCTGTAGCCGGAGGGGGTAAAGTTGGAACCGTCGGTAACGTACTGAACGCTGTAGGAGCCGGTATAGGGCGAGGTAACCTCGGTGGACAGGGTCCAGACGCGGGTGCCGTCGCTTTCGGTCATCCGGCTGCGGTCGCTGTCCTGATCCGCGGCAAACATGCTAACAACCGCGCTGTTTTTGTCATCCACCACGCGCACGCCGTTAACGGCGGCGGAGGTGGTAACGGTAAAGGTGATTTCCACGGGCAGCTCGGAGATGGCCGTATCGCAGGTAAAGCCCTGCATGGCGGGGGTTTCCGGCCGGGGCGTGGCAATGCTGAC
This sequence comes from Clostridia bacterium, assembly GCA_016297535.1. Lineage (GTDB taxonomy): Bacteria > Bacillota > Clostridia > Christensenellales > Aristaeellaceae > Limiplasma. The sequence continues at coordinate 40,824 of JAEDGL010000005.1, forward strand.
GGGATCCATGCAGCTTACGCCCGCCTCAAGCTCCTTGCCCTTGCGGGTGGCGTACACGGTGTAGCGGCCGGTGTAGCCGCCGGCCACATCGCACACGGGCTTCCACAGCAGCACGTTGCTGTTGGCAATGATCTCGCCGGACTGCACCATTTGCTCGGAATAGGCGGCGTAGTAAACCTGCGTGCCAAAGTCATCCACAATGCGGATGGCCTGCACGTTTTTGGCGGTTTGCACGGCAAAGATGACCTGTGTGGGAGCCGTGCTGTCCGCGGCGGTAACGGTAAAGCTCTTGATGGCTTCCTCGTTGGGCAGAATCAGATCCTTGACGGAATCAAACGCGTTGAGCAGCGTTTCCTGCACGGGCGCCACAAACGAGCCCACGGGGCCGCCGATGGTGCGCCAGTTGGGCAGGCATACGCCCAAAACAAGCCCTGCGACAATCACAAGGATCACCACAATGGCGATCAGCGCTCCGCCGCGCTTTCCGGGCTCGCGGTCATCGTCCTCGTCATCCTCCTCGTAGCGGTTTACGGGCGGCACGGGACGGCGGTAGCTTTCATCGGCGGGACGGCGTGCGGCGGGATGCTGCGTGCGGTTTTCATCCTGCGCGGCGGCCTGGGGCTGCACAGGACGGCGCGGGGGCTGACCCTGCGCGCCTACCGGCGGGCGCTGCGGCGCGGGACGCTGGCCCGGCTGCTGGGGACGCTGCCCAGGCTGCTGGGGACGCTGACCCGGCTGCTGGGGACGCTGCGGCGCGGGACGGCGCACGGGCTGTCCGTTGGGCAGGGGCTGCAGGGGAGCGCGCTGCGCGGGGGATTGCTGGCGTGCGGGCTCCTCGCTGTCGCCCGCGCGGAAGGGGTCCACCTCCGGCGCGGCCTGCGCTGCGGCCTGGGCCGCCTCGGCCTGCGCGCGCTCGGCAACACGGCTGCGGCGGCGCACGGGCGGCTTCTCCTGCGCATCAGCCTCCGAAGCGGAGGGCCGGTCCACGGTGGTGCGCTTGCTTACAAGCTGCGCAGGCATAACCGGGGACACCACGCGGGTGGGAGCGTCGTCTCCCTGAATGGAAAAATCGCTGCTTTGAGGCAGCGGAACGCCGCCCTGCTGCATCTGCGCGCCGAGCTGGGCGGGCGCATCGGTCAGCACGCTCGAACCTTCGCCGCTCTGCTGCAAGGCGCCGTTTTCGGGACGGAACGGATCATTAGGGCCACGGTTGTAATCACTCAAAGTCGTACACTCCTTATCCTGGATTGGATCATGGGACGGCCTTAGCCGCGCGAAAGCATCTTTTGAACACGATTTCGAAAATGGTATACGTATCGACCATATACCATCCTGTATTATACCAATAATCCGCAAAGTCTACAACCCCCTGTTTGTCAAACCAACATGTAAAATGTTCGGATCGTACGGATTTTGCAAAACCTGCGCAAAGGGCTTGCATTTTGTTTTTTTCAATGCTAAAATAATACGTCTATATTCGCCAAGGAGGGACCCCTGATGAGCGTATTGATTGGCATTTTGCTGATTGTTGCCTCTATCGTTATGATCGTGACCGTGCTGCTGCAAAGCAGCGAGCGTTCCGGCCTGGGCGCCGTAAGCGGCGCTGCCGAAACTTTCTTCGGCAAGAACAAGGCCCGGGGCATGGAAGCCAAGCTGGCGCTGGCCACCAAGATTAGCGCGACCGTGTTTGTGGCGCTGTCCGTGCTGATGATGTTTGTAGGCTGACAACCGGCAAACAAAGCAAACGGCTCCTGTTAGCAGCCGCTGCGGCTTGTCGAAAACCCAGTTCTCGCCTTTGCGAAACTGGGTTTTTCAACAGCCTTTCCAGGACGTTTCTTCCAATACAGCTTTCGACCGTATCGCAGGCAGGGCAATGGCGCCCGAGGGCGGATTCAAAAAAATTTTCGTTTTTTTGAGCTTACCCCCTTGACGAACCATGACAGGCTGAGTATAATAATCAACGTCGCTTGTGCGAGCCGTTCTTAACGGGGTGTAGCGCAGCCTGGTAGCGCACGTGCTTTGGGAGCATGGGGCCGGGGGTTCGAATCCCTTCACCC